>JBKBUB010000039.1:0-9419 GCA_046290925.1 Thermodesulfovibrionales bacterium
TCATCCTTTATCTCTGAGAGGGAAAGTATACTGCACAGAGGCATATATAACAGGGAACTGGCTTCAGCCCTTGCTGCTTCAGTATTAAGTGGCGGCTTATTCGTATTTCTTTCTGCAAGGACAGGGAATAAAATACTCCTTTATATAATGTCAATTTTGGTGTTTTCTATGGCGTTTATTTTTTTCAGGACAGTTATATTAAAGGAGTCTTATCTTGAGGCAGTATTTGATAAGTATTCGGGGCAAGTCTCTATAGTTATTAAGAGACCATTCAGGATGCTACAGAGTAATTTTCCCATTGGATCCTTATCTGATATAGTTTTAAGCCATAGGGAATTTGAACCCGGGAATCCAGATGGGATAGAGGTTGTCGAGAAGGTCGCCTTACAGCATGGTACGGTTATACCAGGATTTGGAGAGAAAAGGGTCTTCTATTCTTTAGAACTGTCCTTCGAGCCTGATAGAAAGACCACTATATTTGTGACAGGGGAAAGGGACGAGGCATTGACGGTAGCGGATAAGATTAAGGGTTTTTTAGGGGAGAGAGATGTCAATAGTATACGATGAGGTCTGGATAACAACGATGAGGGAGATAGAGATATGTCGTTATTCTATCAAGAAGTATGAGTCTTTTCTTAAAAAGATGGAAGGGAAATATGGTATTACAACAGAAGAATTTCTAAGAAATTATAAAGAGGGGTCCTTTCCAGAAAACAGGATATCTGTCAGGGATTTCAAAAAATGGTATGATATATACCTGGCCAGGGAGAAATGCAGCCTTCGTAAGAAAGAACTCGAAAGCTTTCTTGAAAGATAAAGGATGCCAAAGAGAACAGATATAAACAAGATACTTATCATAGGCTCAGGACCTATCATAATAGGTCAGGCCTGCGAGTTCGATTATTCAGGCACACAGGCCTGTAAGGCCTTGAGGGAAGAAGGGTATACGGTTATTCTTGTCAATTCAAATCCTGCAACAATAATGACGGACCCTGAGACGGCTGATGCTGTTTATATTGAACCACTCACTTCTGAGGTACTGGAACTCATCATAGAGAGGGAACGGCCTGATGCAATACTGCCGACCATGGGGGGCCAGACAGCCCTTAATCTGGCGGTTGAACTATCTGAGAAGGGTATCATCGAAAAATACGATATTGAATTAATAGGGGCAAAATTAAAGGCAATAAAGAAGTCAGAAGATAGGGAATTGTTCAAGGATGCGATTAAAAAGATAGGCCTTGAGACCCCTAAGAGTGCCTATATCGGAAGCATAAAGGAAGGACTATCCGCTATAGATGAAATAGGTTTCCCTGTGATACTCAGACCCTCTTTTACTTTAGGGGGCACTGGTGGTGGTATTGCATACAATATGGAGGAGTACCTGAATCTGCTCGAAAGGGGATTAAAACTGAGTCCTGTCCATCAGATACTGGTTGAAGAATCTGTTATAGGATGGAAGGAATACGAACTTGAGGTTATGAGGGATCATAAGGATAATGTCGTAATCATATGCTCTATAGAAAACCTTGACCCCATGGGTATTCATACAGGAGATTCTATAACAGTCGCACCTGCCCAGACCCTAACAGATAAAGAATACCAGAGGATGAGGGATGCCTCTATTGCGATTATAAGGGAGATTGGTGTCGATACAGGTGGTTCAAATATCCAGTTTGCTGTTAACCCCAGAGATGGCAGGATGGTTGTTATTGAGATGAACCCGAGGGTTTCGAGGAGCTCTGCCCTTGCAAGTAAGGCAACGGGCTTTCCAATTGCAAAGATAGCGGCAAAGCTGGCAATAGGACTCACCCTCGATGAGATTAGAAATGATATAACAAAGGAAACACCTGCCTCTTTTGAGCCGGCCATTGACTATGTAGTTACAAAGATACCCCGCTTTGCCTTTGAGAAGTTCCCTGAGGCAGACCCAACTCTCACAACCCAGATGAAGTCTGTTGGTGAGGTGATGTCAATCGGGAGGACCTTTAAGGAATCATTACAGAAGGCCCTTCGAAGTCTCGAGATAGGAAGCTATGGTTTCGAGGAATTTAAGGTAAGGCCAGATGAGCTCAAGGCAAGATTGAAGAATCCAAATGCTGAGAGGATATGGTATGTTGCGCAGGCTTTCAGGCAGGGAATGTCTGTGGAAGAGGTTCATGAATTAACCTCAATAGACCCATGGTTTTTGAACAATATAAGGCAGATTGTGGAGATGGAAGAAAGGCTTGAGGCTGAAGGCTTGAGAGGGGGTGAAACCCTGAGCAAAGCTAAGGAGTATGGTTTTTCTGATAGGAGAATAGCTGAACTTACAGGTAAAAAGGAACAGGAAATAAGGGAGTTAAGAAATGCCTATGGCATAAAACCTGTCTATAAACTCGTCGATACCTGTGCTGCCGAGTTTGAGGCCTATACACCATATCTTTACTCAACATATGAAAAACAGCACTATAAATTACAGAACACAGAAAACAGAACACAGAAAACAGATAAAAAAATTGAATGCGAGGCAAATCCAACTAATCGCAAGAAGATTGTCATCCTCGGCTCAGGACCAAACAGGATAGGGCAGGGTATAGAGTTTGACTACTGCTGCGTCCATGCAGTCTTTGCCCTCAAGGAACTTGGTTATGAGACTATTATGGTGAATTGCAATCCCGAGACGGTTAGCACTGACTACGATACAGCAGATAGGCTCTATTTTGAACCCCTCACTATTGAGGATGTCCTTAATATAATAGAGATTGAAAGGCCTGAAGGCGTGATCGTTCAGTTTGGAGGACAGACGCCTTTAAAATTAGCGGTTCCATTAGAAAGGTCAGGGGTGAAGATACTCGGAACATCACCTGACTCAATAGATAGGGCAGAAGACAGGAAGAGATTTAAAGAGTTGCTTCACAAACTTAGACTCAGACAACCAGAGAGCGATACAGCCAAATCTCCTGAAGAGGCCATAGAGATCGCAAAGAGGATAGGCTATCCTGTTATGGTAAGACCCTCTTATGTCCTCGGTGGAAGGGCGATGGAGATTGTCTATGATGAGGAATCACTTGTCGATTATATGAGAAGGGCTGTAATGGCTTCACCAGAACATCCTGTTCTGGTTGACAAATATCTCATGGATGCCATTGAGGTTGATGTTGATGCAATCTCTGATGGTGAGGATGTCGTTATAGGTGGAGTGATGGAACATATCGAGGAGGCAGGGATACATTCAGGTGATTCGGCCTGTTCCCTTCCGCCTTATTCACTTAAAGAAGAGATAGTAGAGGAGATAAAGAGACAGACTAAGGCACTGGCAAGGGAGCTTAATGTCATAGGATTAATGAATGTCCAGTTTGCGGTAAAAAGAACAGAAGACAGACAGGATGATTATGAAATATACATCCTTGAAGTCAATCCAAGGGCATCAAGGACGATTCCCTATGTGAGTAAGGCGACAGGTGTTCCTCTTGCTAAGCTTGCTGCAAAGGTAATGGTTGGCAGGAAATTAAGGGACCTTGGTTTTACGAAAGAGATCAGGGTTAGACATGTTGCCGTCAAGGAGGCTGTGTTCCCCTTTGACAGATTCCATGGTGTTGATACGATACTCGGACCCGAGATGAAATCAACAGGTGAGGTAATGGGTATTGATGAAGATTTTGGTCTTGCCTATGCAAAGGCACAGGAGTCGTGCAATAATAAGATCCCTTTATCAGGAAGGATCTTTGTTAGTGTAAGGGATCAGGATAAACCAGGGGTTTGTCAGATTGTGAGGAAATTCCTCGATCTCGGCTTTGATGTTATAGCAACGAGAGGTACGGCTGAATACCTGAGGGGCAAAGGCATAAATGTCGAAGTGGTCAATAAGGTAACTGAAGGCAGGCCCCATATCGTTGATCTTATAAAAAACAGGGAGATAAGTTTTGTTATTAATACCGTTAGTGGAACGCAGGCTCAGAGAGACTCATTCTCGATAAGGCAGAGCGCTTTACAGTACAGGATACCGTTTACAACGACCCTTTCAGGTGCTAACGCTGTTGTTAAGGCGGCAGAGAGACTCATCAAAGGAAAGGTTACGATAAAATCAATAATGGATTATCATAAAGGCTGAAGGCTTTGAAAAGGCTTAAGCCAAAGAAGGAGGAGGTATTTATGTCAGTTAAGAGGATAGGCGTAATAACAAGTGGAGGGGACTGCGGGGGGCTTAATGCAGTTATTAAAGGCGTGGCACGGGAGGCTTATGCACATGCAATCGAATCTGTTGTTATTCCTAACGGATATGCAGGACTTTATAATCTTATAGACTTTGAGCAGGTTGTGTTGCTTGACGCAGCCAGGGTTAGTAAGATAGAGGCCTCTTTAGCAGGTTCAGAGGCAGGACATTCGAGGGTAAAGATAAGTAAGATAAAAGACCCTGATGCATATAACAGGATTAAGGCAGGGCTAAAGAAATTCGGGATTGATGCCCTGATTATAAGCGGTGGTGATGATACAGGAAGCGTAGTTGTTGACCTTGCTGAACAGGGGATACCATGCATTCATGTACCAAAGACCATGGACCTCGACCTTCAGCCCTACAGTGTTGGAGGTGATTCAGCAATAAACAGGATAGCGGTTATTACGAGGGATGTGAAGACGACAGGTCTGAGCCATAACAGGATACTTGTTATTGAGGTTTTTGGTAGGTATGTAGGTCATACGGCCCTCAGGGGCGGGATTGGGGCCGAGGCTGACTGCATACTTATCCCTGAGATCCCTGTTGACTTTGATATTGTTTACGAACATATGAAGTCAACCTATTTCGGCAGGGTCCTGCGAAGCGATGTAAAGGCAGGGACTTACATTATAGTTGTTGCAGAGGGGATGAAGACCGCCAGCGGTGAATTATTGTATGACGAATCAGCAGGCGTTGATGCCTTTGGCCATAAAAAGCTTGCAGGTGCTGGTAAGTATGTGAGACAACAACTTGAAAAGAGGCTCAAGAATGACCCGGAGGTAAAAGACCTTATGAAAAAGGCAGGTATGTTTGCACCGGGTGTCTATGAGATACCAGAAGTTAGAGAGGTCATCCCTGGCCATCTCGTAAGATCAGGCCACTCCTCAGCCTTTGATGTTAATTTTGGCTACAGGGCAGGCGCTGCAGCGGTGCTGCTACTGCTTGAAGGTAAAACAGGTATTACCGTTGTAAATGTTGAGGGCAATAATATTGCTTATATGCCTACATCAGAAGCAATTAAACAGAGACCTGTTGACCTGAGAGAGATAGCCCTCTTTGAAAGCCTTGGTATCTGCTTTGGAAGAAGGCCTGAGAAATATGATTGTAAGTTCGTCGAGGTTAAGGGAGAGATACAGAGACATCTATAATGAGCTGGGAGGTAATAGGTGAATGGGTGAATGGCTTAAGGCGATAGGCTTTAGGCTTAAGGCTTAAGGCGATAGGCTCGCAGCCTACTTTCTTCAGCCTTCAGCCTAATTCCTTCAGCCTTCAGCCTATGCACCCAAATATCAGGCTAATTTTTGCAACGTTTGGGTTAAGGCTGAAGAAAAATCTAAGGCCCTAAGCCCGCAAGAGATGCGAAAAGTTCGAGGCCTTTAATATGTTCTGACCCAAGATCAAAGGATATCTGCTTCCAGTATGATACTATCTCTTCCTTTGATAGTATTCCTTGAAGATAGCTTTCTGATGCGAGTTGTTCGAAGTTGTTAAGTGCCTTCGCCTTTGCTCTATCAAGAGAGCTTTTAAATGCCTGTATCTGTTGACCCTTTTCTCTCAAGGAATCCTTTCTCACTATCCAGAGGGCAAACACAAAGGGTAGCCCTGTATTTTTGAACCATATTTCACCGAGGTCATAGACATAGAGCGGTGAGGGGTTTACTAATCTTTTTCTCCATATCAGGGCATCGTCTCCTATAAGGAGACAGGCATGGTTTGATTTAAGTGCGTCAGAGGCCACTATATCGGATGGCGTAAGGGCTACATCTTGACCATAAAATTTTCTCAGTATTATGTCGAGGAGCACTACCGATGTCTCGGACTGAGACGAAGTAAGTATTGTCTGTCTGTTGAGTTTTTCTATAGGCCTGTCGCTAAAAAGAAGTATACTCTGGATAGTGCCGAAGGAGCTTATCGAATGCCCTTCAATAATATCGTACATATCCCTATTTCTAAGATACTCGATCGATGAAGATGGGCTTATATCTAACATTCCTTCCCTTAGCAATTTATTTAATATCGATGGTACACCTTCGATGACCTCAAAAGCAGGTGCATCATGGTCTTCTTCAAGATACTTGAAGACTGGAAAGAGATTGAGATAATTTATTTTTCCGACTTTTAGACCTTTCATCAATATATTATACCTACCAGTTGCATAAATTTGGACGCTGGTATGCCTAAAAACTTTTCCCACCAGTTGTATAAATTCGGAGGCTGGCATGCCTCAAATGAATGGGTAAATGGGCTTAAGGCTTAAGGCGATAGGCTTAAGGAGTAACTTCAGCCTTCAGCCTATAGCCTATAGCCTATTCACCACTTCACCAATTCACCTAATGATAGGCTAATTTTTGCAACATTTGGGTTTTATAATGCGATTTGATATGAAAGGTTATAGGTGAATAGGTGAATGGCAATTAGTTCATAGCTCATGGCTCATAGCTATGAACGATGAACTATGAGCTATGCACATTCCTTTATTAATCTGTTATAATAATTCAAATTGAATCATGAGCTTTGCAAACGATATAAAAGGAGAGGTAGCTGAATGAGCAAGGTTTTCCTTATTGATGTTACCAACAGGGACGGAGTCCAGACATCGAGGATTCTTCTTCCCAAATTATCAAAGACTATGCTAAATATCTATCTTGATGAGATGGGGGTCTATCAGAGCGAGATAGGTTTCCCGACCCTTAAACATGAGGTAGGTTATATAAATGCAAATCTTGAACTGGTGAAACTCGGTGCGATAAAGAGACTCCATCTTGAAGGATGGTGTAGGGCGATACCGGAGGATATAGAGTTGACCTTTAAGAACTGCCCCGAGATCAAACACCTTAATATATCGATATCGACCTCTGAGATAATGATAAGAGGGAAGTTTCAGGGAAGGAAGACATGGAAGGATATCATTGATGGCCTCGTAAAGGCGGTTAAACTCGCCAAAGATTTAGGCGTGCAGACACTGGGGATAAATGCCGAGGATGCATCCCGAACAGAGTTGGATAAACTCATTGAGTTTGTCATTGCAGGAAAGGAAGCAGGTGCTGACAGATTCAGATATTGTGATACCTTAGGTGCCGATGACCCTATAACTATTTATGAGAGGATAAAGGCCCTTGCACTTGCAACGAGATTTCCGATTGAGATGCACTGTCACAACGACCTTGGAATGGCAGAGGCTGTTTCGGTAGCAGGTGCACAGGGTGCTATAGAGAGTGGAGTTGATGCCTATATAAACACAACAATAAATGGTTATGGTGAAAGGGCAGGAAACTGTGACCTCGTTTCAACAATCCTTGCTCTTAAGTTTTCCCATGGCCTGAAGGATAAGCTCCCCCTCGATGAACATGTAGATCTGAAGAAGGCATGGAAGATAGCAAAATATGCCTCTTATGCCTTTAATATCCCTATACCTATAAATCAGCCAGGTGTTGGAGCAAATGCCTTTGCCCATGAATCAGGGATTCATGCCGACGGTGCCCTAAAGGACAGGAGAAGTTATGAACTCTATGACCCTGAAGATGTTGGCAGAGGAGAACCTGAGCTTACCGAGACAGGCAGGATAATAACAACAGGAGAGTATGGCGGGATAAAAGGGTTCAGGCATGTCTATGATAAACTCGGTATCCACTTCACTGATGATACGGAGGCGCGGAAGATACTCGAACTCGTTCAATACGCAAATCTCCATACACAGAAGCCCCTGACTGATGACGAATTGAGGTTTATTGCAAATTATCCTGAGGTGGTCAGAAAGATCCTGACAGTGAATCCCTAACGTGTCATGGAGCTTGCATCCTAAAGAATGGACACAGACAGTAGTTACTGGCTTATTTTTCTTTTCATAGCTTTGCTCATCCTCCTGAATGGACTTTTTGCTGCAGCAGAGATAGCGGTTGTTGCCACAAGGAAGAGCAGATTAAAGCAATTGGTAGAGGAAGGTCAGGAAAGGGCTAAGATACTCCTGTCCTTCAAAGAGAATCCTGATAGGTTTCTTGCCACAATTCAGATAGCGATAACCTTTGTGGGTGTCCTTGCCTCAGCAATAGGTGGAGCTACGATCGCAATTCAGGTTATCAAGCCTGCTATAGAGAAGATCCCGATAGGTTTTATCTCCGCCTCTTCTGAGGCAATATCCATAGGAATTGTTACGGTTGTTATTACATACTTTTCTCTTATCTTCGGTGAACTAATCCCCAAATCAATAGCCCTGACATACCCCGAGAGGGTAGGGCTGAAACTTTCACGATATATAGAATTAATATCAAGGATATTTGCATTTTTTGTGGATGTCCTTACCTTTAGCACCAGTCTTATCCTGAGACCCCTCGGTCGAAAACCCTTTACCGAAAGGGCTTATATCACAGAGGAGGAGGTCAGGATGTTGATAAGAGAGGGAGGTGAGCAGGGCGTCTTTGAGCCAACAGAGCAGGAACTCATTCACAGTGTCTTTGAGTTCACTGACATGTCGGCAAAGGAGGTCATGGTGCCATCTACCCAAATGGTGACCATAAATCTCGGAATGTCTGTTAATGAGATAAAGTCCGTTATTGCTGAGGAGCAATTCTCGAGGTACCCTGTTATAGGTAAGGACATGAATGATATAAGAGGTATACTTTACGCAAAGGACTTCCTGAATGCAGTTGCAGCAGGTGAGGTAGATGTCAGGAGACTGATAAAGCCTCCATTTTTCATCCCTGAGACAATGAAGATAAGTAATCTCCTCAAAGAGATGCAGAAGAGGAGGGTTCATATGGCCCTTGTTATAGATGAATACGGTGGTGTCTCAGGCCTCGTAACCCTCGAGGACCTTCTGGAGGAGATAGTTGGTGAGATCAGGGATGAATACGATATAGAAAGCCCTGTTATTCAACTTAATGAAAGTACTTATATCATCGATGCATCTATAAGCATAAGGGACCTGAGAGAGGACTATGGCATAGAGATACCCGAATCCCCTGAATATGAGACACTCGGAGGCTTTCTACTGACGGTCTTGCAAAAGATACCAAGGACAGGAGATGTGATTGAGCAGGAGGATAAAAAGATCATCATTTCCGAGATGGTAGGACAGAGGATTTCAAAGGTGAGATTGGAATTGATCACTGGTAATAAGGAGGGGGATAAGGTCTAACCCTTTATTGAACCCACCAATTGCATAAATTTGGAGGCTGCCCCGCACCCATCCCAGACAGAACGCAAGGAGGAGAGGCACGCCCTT
>JBKBUB010000003.1:0-2356 GCA_046290925.1 Thermodesulfovibrionales bacterium
CAGGAGATGGTAAAAAATGGATGGAAGGAAAATCACTCGAGGAATTATCAGAGACCCTGAATAAAACCCCCCTTGACCTTCTCTTTGAAATCCTGATTGAAGAAAGACTCAGGGTTGGTGCTATATTCTTCTCCATGAGTGAGGACAACCTTTCGAGATTCTTGTCACTACCCTATGTGATGATAGGCTCTGACAGTTCCGCTCGATCCTTTGATGGGATTACGAGAACAGGCAAACCCCATCCGAGGGGATTTGGAAGTTTTCCAAGGTTCCTCTGTAGATATGGAGATACCCTCGGCATGGCTGAAGCGATTTACAGGATAACGGCAATGCCAGCAAAAACCTTTTCTATCAAAAAAAGGGGTTTAATCTCTGAAGGTTATTATGCTGACATAGTCATCTTCGATAGTGACAGGATTGCAGACAGGGCCACCTTTGAAGAACCCTTTTTAAGACCTGATGGAATCAATTATGTGCTCATAAATGGAAGGATAGCTGTTAAGGAAGGCATGCCAACAGGCATAAAAAGCGGAAGGGTACTGAGATATGGCCATTAGACCCCTGATAGGGATAACTGTTGATATTGAGAATGGTTATTATAGATTGAGAGATGAATATGTTGGGGCGGTTGTTAAAGCAGGTGGTATGCCTTTTTTAATCCCGCCACAAATGCCGTCTTATATAGTAGAAATTATAGACGGTCTCATAATCCCTGGTGGTGATGACCCAGATCCATCCTATTATAATGAAGAGCCCCATCCCCTCACAAAGATGGTCTCAAAGAGAAGGAGCGATTTCGAACTCTCACTCCTTGGGCCATTTATAAGGACAGGAAAGCCCATCCTCGGCATCTGCTATGGAATGCAGTTGATAAACATCCTCTTTGGCGGGACCCTTTATCAGGACATCAAGAACCAGTTGAGGCATTCCATTGACCACAGGAATGACCATATCATCACTATAAAGGAAAACCCCTTTTTTTCTGCTAGAGAAAGACTCACTGTCAATTCATCACACCATCAGGCCCTTAAGGATTTAGGAAAGGGGCTTGAGGTCTTTGCAGAAGCAGAAGATGGTGTTGTCGAGGCAATATATTTAAAAGGGCATCCCTTTATGATTGGGTTACAGTGGCATCCTGAAAGGGCACTTAAAAAGAATAGAACAGAGACAGCAAGTTATGATAGACTGTCAGAAGATATATTCAAGGTTATGATTGATAGGGCAAGGGAAAGTAATGGCACTTAATAGGTTTTATCTATTGTCTCTCATATCATTAGTAATACTCCTCGGATACCTGAGCTATCAAATCTTCAAGCCCTTTCTCACACCGATAGCCTGGGCAATAGTTCTTTCCCTCGTATTTTACCCTCTTTATGCCTTCTCCTTGAAATTCCTTAAATACAGGGCTATTGCTTCTCTTTTAACCCTTTCAATTATTCTCATCATCATACTGGGGCCCTTCTCATACCTGTCCTTTCTGCTTGTTAAGGAATTGGGAGACATATCAGAATACATAGAAACAGGACGGATTAAAGAGATAAGCAAGATACTGGAACATCCACAGGTAAGGGCAATAATCGATAGGATAATAAACCTCCTAAATATCTCCGAATCACAGATTAATGATGCGATTGTCAGCGGAATATCGAGGATTGGCAAGGCCCTCGTAGAGAAGATTTCTGTTGGAGTGGGAGATGCCTTAACTGTGGTATTAAACTTTATATTCATGTCCTTCTCTATATTCTTTCTCCTAAAGGATGGCACTGATTTTCTAAGGAGATTCAGAGATTATATGCCTTTTTCAGAGGAGCAAAAGGACAGACTGACGATGCAGATGAGGGATATAATAGTATCAACCATATACGGAGGCGTAATAGTTGCGATTGTTCAGGGACTTATAGGAGGCATCACTTACTCGTTTCTCGGCATTCAGGCACCTGTGATATGGGGGATAGCAACGGCAGTAGCATCCTTTGTCCCTCTTCTCGGTGCCTTTGCCATATGGGGTCCAATTGCCGGATACCTTTTCATTCAGGGAGCGGTTGCAAAGGGCATCATCTTAACTATTGTTGGCATCTTTGGTATTAGCCTGATTGATAATATTTTAAAGCCTATCATAATAGGAAGCAGGACCAGGATGCCTGTTCTTATAATATTCTTTAGTGTCCTTGGTGGAATAAAGCTCTTTGGTCTAATAGGTCTTATCATGGGACCCTTTGTCCTGGCTGTCTTTGTCTCAGTGATCGAGATATTCAGAAACATAGAAGGCCAGGGTGGTTTTAATGTATAACACTTCTGTTATAATATCAAACGTGATGGGTTATGGGCATCACAGATCACCATCACGAACAACTAT
>JBKBUB010000003.1:2366-19596 GCA_046290925.1 Thermodesulfovibrionales bacterium
GGGTTATGGGGGATATGACCTATAACCTATTACCTATTACCTATGACCCATCACGAACAACTATCCTAAGTAAATGGAGGATAAAATGCTTGACAGGAATGAATTAAAGGAGATCTCATCCTTCACAGGAAAGAATGGTTATTTCGTAAGTCTTTATCTCAATGTAGACCCCCTTTACAATAAAAAAGGTGATTATCTGACCCATTTCAAGAATATGGTCAAGGAAGGGATAGAGAAGGTAGATAAGGCCATTTATAAGAGAATCAAAGACGATATAGCGAAGATAGAGAATTATGTACTGACGAATAAGCGGATGTTCAGAAAGGGTCTTTGCCTCATCAGCTCCTCTGAGAATGATTTCTGGAGGGAATATCATATCAATGTCCCTGTAAGAAACGACCTCATCATTGATAAGACACCCTTTGTAAAGCCATTAATGGATCTTCTCGACAACTACCAGAGATATGCCCTTTTACTGGTTGACAAAGAATCAGCGAGGATCTTTATTATTCATCTGGGCGAGATCGTTGAATATGGAGAGGTTCGCTCTTCAGATGTTCCCGGCAAACATAAGAAGGGTGGCTGGTTTGCCCTTTCCCAGAATCACTATGAAAGGCATATAGACTATCATGTTGGTCTGCACCTTAAGGATGTGTTAGAGAGATTTGGCTCTTTCCTTAGTGGTGAATATATAGGAAGGGTTATTATTGGTGGCTCTGATGAGGCAGTATCAATGGTTAAGGAGAGGTTGCCAAAGGAGATACTCGAAAGGGTCATAAGCAATATACGGATAGAGATGTTTGCAAAACCTGATGAGATACTTAAGAAAGTTCAGCCCATTGTTTATGATTATGAAAGAAAAAAGGAAGAGGAAGAGGTTCAGGACCTCATAAACAGATCGCTTAAAAATGAAAATGCCGTGATAGGACTCGATAATGTATTGAATGCCTTACAGCAACAGAGAGTCATGAAGCTCTTTGTCCTTAAAGATTACAATCCTCGCGGATTTTCCTGTAACTCCTGCGGTTATCTATCATCGCAGGATGTAAACCCATGCCCATACTGTGGTAACAAAATGGAGGCAGAGAAATTCATAGTTGACTCGGCCTGTGAGAAGGCAATACAGCAGGGGGCATTAATAGAGGTTATCGCAGAAAATAAAGAACTCGCAAAATATGGTAATATCGGGGCTTTCTTGAGGTATTAGGATTTAAAGGATTAGAATGGTTAAGTAGTGGGGTATGGTTCGATATATTCAAAAAGCAACGGTTTTGCCTCATTGATTCCCTGCCAGGGTTTTCCATTCCGGATAATTAAAAAGATTACAGCCATGGATAAATCGGCCTATGTTGTAGGAGGGTATATCAGAAATCTTATAAGAGGCAAAGAATCAATGGATATCGATATAGTCACAGGAGGTAATATCAAGAGACTGGCTGAGGCTGTAGCACAAAAAATAAATGGAACAATCGTTAAGTTTAAAAAAGCAGGCATAATAAGGGTAGTATCCCAGGGCATCACCCTCGATTTCTCCGAGATAAAGAATTCTATTTATAACGACCTTTCAAAAAGGGATTTCACGATTAATGCTATTGCCTGGTCACCTTCTGAAGGTCTCATCGATCCCTTCAGGGGTATCGATGATGTAAGTAGGGGTATAATCAGGGCTGTCTCCGAGGAAAACCTCAAGGATGATCCCCTGAGACTGCTGAGGGCATATAGATTTGTTGCTGAGGAAGGCTATAGGATAGACCATCAGACAAGGGATATGATAAGGAGATTCAGGAAGGCAATATATGTAACCGCTGCTGAGAGAATAACCTCTGAATTATTCAAGATGCTCATTTCCCCTCACTATATAAAGGCACTTAAAAATGCCTTTGAGGATAGTCTTTTAAAGGAAATAATCTCAATTAAAAGAGATAGGTTGCTTTATAACATAAAAACACTTCCAAGAATGGAACGTTTTATTGACAGCCTCAGGGGTTTACCCCCTTTTGATTCCCCTCTCACGAAAAATGAAAAGTCGCAGGGGATTTACATTGCCCTCGATGATGAATACTCACAGGGTCTTACATATAAGGGACTTTTGAGACTCGAAAGGCTGTTGCTTGGTTCTAAACTTGAAAAAAACAGGCTTATCCTGAGCAGGTCAATCTGGAAGAGGCTAAAGGCTATAGAGGGAGCCTTTAAGGTCTACATCAGGAAAAGGTCTCTCAGTAGTAGAATCCTCTTCGATATCTTTTATGGGTTAAAGGAGGCATCCATAGATTTCTCCATTCTAACGGGTAGGAAAGGGATATTCCAGGAGGCACAGAGATTCCTTATCATGGAGGACCTTATACCTGGCGAGAGGTTAGCCAAGATCACAGGCCTCAGGGGAAAGGAGTTAGGAGAGACACTGCGGGAAATCCGATGCCTTCAGTTCACAGGAAGGATCTGATGCCCTCCTCTTGACCTTCTGGATTTTCACTTTTATACTTGAATTGAGTAATGATGGGTAATGGGTGATGGGTTAGACCGTCACCCGTCAGAGTTACGTTACTGGTCACGAATCACAGAAAGGAGGTAGTTATGGCTCATCCCAAGGTTCTTGCCTTTATCCTTGCTGGTGGTAAAGGTGAGAGGTTGTTCCCCCTCGCCGCCTTTCGCTCAAAGCCATCCGTTCCCTTCGGCGGTAGGTACAGGATCATTGATTTTGTTCTTAGTAATCTTGTCAATTCCCATGTTTATTCAATTTATCTCCTCGTTCAATACAAGTCCCAATCCCTCATAGAGCATGTAAGGCAGAACTGGGTTTTATCACCTTTGATAAGGGAACACTTCGTTACTGTCGTACCCCCCCAAATGAGGATGGGGCCTGAGTGGTTTCAAGGAACTGCAGATGCTGTTTTCCAGAACATCAATCTCATCAGGCAGCATAACCCTGAACTCGTTGTTGTCTTCGGTGCTGACCACATCTACAGGATGGATATTAGGCAGATGATAGATTTTCATCTCGAAAAGGATGCCTTTGTTACGGTCGCAGCCCGACCGGTCCCTGTAGAACAGGCATCCTCCTTTGGTGTGATTCAGAGCGACAGTGAAAGGAGAATAACAGGATTTCAGGAGAAACCAAAGAAACCAACACCGATGCCTGATGATCCATCGCGAGCCTATGTATCAATGGGTAATTATATCTTTAAAAGAGATATACTTCTCGAAGCACTTGCCAGAGCAGAAAGAAAAAAACAGCATGATTTCGGAGCACACGTGATACCTGATCTCGTTGACTCAGGAAGAGTCTTCGCCTATGACTTTGCCACGAACATGATACCAGGCACCCATCCCTTTGAGGAAAAAGGGTACTGGAGGGATGTGGGCACTATCGCCTCCTATTTCAATGCGCACATGGATATGCTGGGAAGCAAACCTTCCTTTGAACCTAATAACAGTCTCTGGCCAATAAGGCCATCGAATTATGAGGGTCCAGCAACAAAGATCCTGAGAGGTGATATAAGAAACAGCATAATTGCAGAAGGAGTCACTGTCCATAGGGCAAAGATAGTCAACTCAATAATACGGAGCGGGGTAATAATCGAGGATGGCGTTACAGTGGAAGACTCTATAATCATGGATAACACAATCCTTAAAAAGGGGTGTAGACTCAAAAGGGTCATAGTGGACAAGTTAAATACAATTAATGAGAAAGAAGAGATTGGCTTTGACCCTGAAAAGGACAGATTTAGGTGCCATATAGACTCATCAGGCATTGCAATATTGCCCAGGGGAGGGAGAAAGAGATAGGCATTCATGGTTCGACAAACTCACCATAGCATCGAAAGGCCTTCGGCCCGAGCGGTTCGGCTCACCTTCAAAGCCTCAGACCGAGGGCTCTCATAACATGGAAGACGGCGGGATATCAAGGATAGTGGCTATTGAGAAGGAAATTCAGGAGAGGATTGAAGGAGAAAGGAAAAAGGCTGAACAATGGTTAGAGGAGGTAAAGAGAAAGGCTGAAAGAGATTTAGTCAGGATAGAAGAAGATGCCAAAAGGATTTACAATGAAAGGTTATCATTCCTTGAAAAAGAGATAAGGAATAATGCCAGTAATATCATAGAAGAGGCTATGAGATGGCATCAATGGGTAAACAATCTGGATGAGGATAAATTAAAAACTGTTCTTCTGAAATTCATCATGATGATCATCCCTGAAAAAGTACGAGAGATCAGATAAATTGTCCCTAATGTTGCATAAATTCGGCTCTAATAGGTTGCATAGGCAGGCAAGAAATGAGGGATAAAGGATGATAGTTAAGATGTCAAAGGTAGAGATAGTCGGTCCTAAATACCTGACAGAAAGGGTATTATCAGTTCTAAGGGATTTTGGCATCCTCCATCCTGAACCCGAGGCAATAGGTTTTATTGAAACCCCTGAGGAAGGGTATATCAGATCCTTTCTTTTGGAAGAAAAGACCCTTTCCGAGAGACTCTATCTCGAAGAGCTATATAAAAAGATCAGGGAACTCCTTTCTATGATCCCCAGTAAAACTGCAAGGATTAGTTATTTAGAACCATCAAAGATCCTGGACACAATCGAAAGGCTGCTACAGGAACACTCAGATTATTGTAAAAACCTGTGCAAGGAGATCGAGGGAATAGATAGGGAGTTGAATGAACTTAAAAGACACATACCCTTTATGGATGCCGTTGAGAAGCTTACTGCAGAGTTTGGGGATATATCAGGTTTAGAGATCACAGGCTTTATAATCAAAGATAGAGATAGGATAGACCACATCGATAATCTGATTCAAAGGCTTGTTGTTGGAAGATACATCTTTTCTCATACAATTACCTCTGATGGCACAATTGTTGCTGTTCTCGTGACAGATGAGAAGGAGACAAAGAGGATAAGGGATGTTCTCGTCACAGAGAAGGTCCCTGAGGTGAGCCTTCCTGCCTTTGAAGGATTATCCTTGAAGGAAAAGATAGCCTACCTGAAGAATAGGATCGAAACATTAATAGAAAAGCAGAACGAACTGATCGGAAGGCTCGATAGGTTCGCCATTCGGTGGAGACCAATCTACGAGAGGGTAAGTGAATGGATAGAAGAAAGGCTCTCTATCCTGAAGGCAAAGAGCCTTGTCTTTGAGACAAGGATGTGTTTTTTTATTTATGGCTGGATGCCATCATACGAGATAAAGAGGTTGCAGCATGAGTTTGATAGGAGGTTTAGAGGTCAGGTAGTGATCATTGAAAAGGAAATAAGGTCGGAGGATCTTGACAGGGTACCTGTGATGCTCAAGAATCCACCCTATTTTAAGCCCTTTGAAATCTTCACGAGACTTCTACCGCTACCCTCCTATACATCCTATGATCCCACTGTATTCATAGGTTTATTTTTTCCAATATTCTTCGGCATGATCCTCGGTGACGCTGGTTATGGCCTTCTTCTTATATCTATATCCCTGTACATGATGAGGAGGTTTAAAGGGAGGAGATATATCGAAGACGCATCAAAGATACTTTTTATATCCTCAGCCTATTCCATCTTTTTTGGAATCCTCTACGGAGAATTCTTTGGTGAACTCGGAGGACTCTTTGGTCTAAAACCCCTCTGTGTCGAAAGGAGGATGGCTATTTTCCCGATGCTTTACTTTGCGTTGACCATCGGGGTTTTCCATGTATGCTTAGGTCTTTTTCTCGGCCTCTTAAGCGCATTGAGAAAAAGGGCAAAGAGGGAGTTGATCTACAGGTTCCTGAATATCCTCATCCTCTTCTCAATCCTGACCCTCGTTGCTGCCCTCTCGGGCCTTTTCCCTGATTTACTGACGAGACCTCTCATCATAGCTATACTTATACTGACACCCCTACTCCTCTTCAGTGGTGGAATAATTGCTCCTTTTGAGATCCTCCGATCAATCGGCAATATCATCTCCTATGCAAGGATAATGGCTATTGGTTTGACCTCTGTACTTCTGGCCTTCGTTGCCAATCGTATAGGAGGGCTGGTTGGCAATATCGTGATGGGTATCTTCGTAGCGTCCCTCCTTCATATCCTTAATATCGTCATCGGCATCTTTTCTCCAACGATTCATTCTCTAAGGCTTCATTATGTGGAATTCCTTACAAAATTTATTGAACCAGGGGGAAGGAGATATGAACCCCTTACCTCGAGGAGATAGAAAGGAGGAAGTATGGAAAAGGTTTTGATAGCCTTTGCAGCAGCCCTCGCAATAGGACTGACAGCAGTCGCTACAGCCTGGGCGCAGTCAAGAATAGGTTCTGCAGGAGCTGGGACACTGGCAGAAAAGCCTGACCTGAGTGGTACTATAATAATCCTCGTCGCAATACCGGAGACAATGGTAATCCTCGGCTTCGTTGTAGCCACAATGATCCTTCTCATAAAATAATCAATGGGATATAAAGAACTGATAGAGGCTATTAAAGAGGAGGGTGAAAAGAATATAAGGGAAATCTGGGCAGAGGTAGAAGCAAGGGCTGAGGAAATCAGGAAAGAAATCGAATCGAAGGCCGCTGCATTAAGGATCGAATATGAGGAGATATTAAATATTGAGATTGAAAAAAAGAGAGGCATAATACTCAGAGATGCCGAAAAGGAGGCCTCTCTAATAAGATTAAGGGCTCAAAAGGAGTTATCCGAGAGCCTTTACCATATCGCCTCGAGTCTCCTTTCGAATCTCAGGAAAGAGAATTACAGTAAGGTCTTTGTCGCCCTGTCAAAGGAGATACCTGACTCGAGATGGGTTACAGTGAAGGTAAATCCTGAAGATATCTTACTTGCTGAAACCTGCTTCCCGGGTACAAAGATAATCGGCAATCCATTAATAACAGGTGGCTTCGAGGTGGAAAACAGCGATGGAAACGTCATCATAAATACCTTTGAAAAGAGGCTCGAAAGGCTCTGGCCCGAGATATTGCCCGAGATATTAAAGACGATCAGGGAGATGTATGAGGCTTCTGACAAATGATGGGAGTGACAGGTCTTACCCCTCCTGTTACCTCTACTCGAGATTGAGGGGAAGGGTCATCAATGGTATGGATTATTTAAGAAAAAGCGTTCCTGAGGTAGCAAGAGGTTATGTAGATAGAGAGCATAAATGGGTCTATTTACAGATGAATAACAGATTGAGAAATATGCTATGGCCCTTCTTTTTTTATAGGGAGATAAAGAGGGTCTCTGAATGGCTAAGGCTCGGAGATGTATCCTCACAATTAGAGTCAAGTCTATTGTCTGAAGAGATAAAGGAGATATTCCTTGAATCAGTAGATATCACATTTAGGATAGAGAGACTTGAGACCCTTCTCTCGATGATTTCAAAGGGATTTAAAGGCCTTAAGAATGCCTTTGATAGGAAGGGCATAAAGGCCTTTGAAGAAACTTTTATGAATTCCTTTCTAATAATGTCAGGCTCTGTTAAATATCCTGCATTGAGGGAATTTTTCCGATATATGATAGATTTCAGGAATTTAATGAGTCTCTATAAATATATGAGATGGAATATAGATACAATACCCTTATTCCTCTTAGGTGGTAATATAGGCAAGAATGAACTGAGAAAGGCCTTATCATCAGGAAATATATTTGTGGTTAATCAACTCTTCTCAAGGCGACTCAATATTGATATAGATAACCCCTCTGAGCTGGAGGTAGGATTATATCGTGGGCTTAGAAGTATCCTGAAGAGAAGATACCTGATGTCACCAGTCGAACCAGTAGTGATCCCCTATTATCTATGGAATCTTTATGTAGAGTCCATCTTAATAGGTCTATGACATGAAGAGGGCTGTATTTATTACACCTGAGGATGCTCGATATGGATTCAGGCTTGCAGGGGCAAGACAGGTTATAGCCTCTCTGGAGGATATAGAGACAGTTCTGAACCAGGTATTGTCAGAAAAGGAGACAGGGATAGTTATCCTCGATGAAAGGCTGAGCAGGGGAATTGATATGGAAAAGCTCAGGACGATAGAGGAGAGGTGGTTTGGCCTTTTCCTCATTCTTCCAGCTCCTGAAAGACCTATTACAGGGATTGAGGATTATGCCATCTCAATGATCAGAAGGGCAATTGGTTACCATGTGAGGATCCAATGACAGGGAGGGTAGTTGCTATATCAGGTCCTACAGTGCGGGCAAGATTGCCAGGACTGAGGCTCTTCGAGAGGGTATATGTAGGCGAGGCTATGCTTATAGGAGAGGTTGTGAGGATTGACGGGGAGGAGGCGGTTATTCAGGTCTATGAAAGCACCTCAGGCCTATCTATAAATGAGCCTGTTAAGGGTACAGGTATGACCCTCACCGTCAGACTCGGCCCTGGACTTCTCTCGGGTATCTTTGATGGCCTTGAAAGACCGTTATCGAGATTAAGACAGGAGGTAGGCCCTTTCATTACTACGGGAAGAGAGATATATGCTATCGATTACACAATGCCCTATATGTTCTATCCGGCAGTGAAAGAAGGTGCTGTCATAAATATGGGAGATATATTAGGGTACTTTGAGGAGGGCAATCTCAAACATCCTATAATATCAGTTATGGAGGGAAGGATTGAAAAGATAGCATCAGGTGAGATAACGCTCGATTCTCCCCTCGCAGTACTCGATAATGGGGCAGAGATATTCGGATGCCATGAATGGCCGGTGAGGATACCAAGACCGTACAGGAGAAAGCTGCCACCTTCCATGCCACTAATTACAGGTCAGAGGAGCTTGGACTTCCTTTTCCCTGTTGCTAAGGGCGGGACAGTCATTATACCAGGTGGGTTCGGTACGGGAAAGACCATACTCGAACAATCGATTGCAAAGTTTGCTGATGCTGACATAGTCATATATGTTGGTTGTGGTGAAAGGGGTAATGAGATGGCTGATCTGATTGATGAGTTCAGCAACTTAAAAGACCCCTGGAATAATAGGGAGTTAATGGAGAGAACCATAATAATAGCGAATACATCGAATATGCCTGTTGCTGCCCGTGAGGCATCGATTTATACTGCTGTGACAATTGCAGAGTATTACAGAGATATGGGTTATAATGTTCTCTTACTTGCCGATAGCATCTCCCGATGGGCCGAGGCATTGAGGGAGATCTCATCCTGCCTTGAAGAGATGCCTGGAGAAGAGGGTTATCCAACCTATCTTTCCTCAAGGATGTCAAGTTTCCTCGAGAGGGCAGGCGTTGTTGATTCACTATGTGGCAGGACGGGTTCACTCACTATGATACTCTCTGTATCACCACCAGGAGGCGACTTAACAGAGCCTGTGACACAGGCCTGCCTCAGAGCAGGAGGTGCCTTTGTAATGCTCGATACATCCCTCGCCCATAAGAGGCATTTCCCTGCCATAAACTGGATACAGAGTTATTCCCTCTATGGAAAAGAGGTCTCTTCCTATTTTATCAAGGAAATATCCCGAGACTGGGATTTGCTCAAGCAAAGGTGCATTGAGATCCTCAGAAGAGAGGAGGAATTGAAGGATGTTGTGGAGATAGTCGGAATGGAGGGTCTTCAGGATTCAGACCGCATACTCATGAAGGTCGCAGAGAAGGTAAGAATGGAATTCCTCTGTCAGAATGCCTACACAGAGGATGCATTCTCAGGGCCTGCAAGCACCATCTCAAAAATAGGTAGCCTTGTAAAACTGTACGATGACTCTATCGAGAGACTGAGAAAGGGTGAATCAATTGATGAGATACTGAAGGGGTTGTCATGAGGCTATCGGAACATCTCTACAGGAGCATTTCTTCTGTGAGGGGGCCCCTCATCTTTGTTGAAAAGGTCTTCTCAGCCAGGATTGGCGAGGTAGTGAGGATAATAACGCCTGAGGGATTGGAGATGGAAGGCAGCGTCTTGAGAATAGAAAGAGACACTGTCCTTATTCAGGTCTATGGAGATACAAGAGGCCTCAACATTGGAAGTTCTTCAGTGATATTTACTGATGATATAAAGAGGGCTCCCCTCTCAATGGATATTATAGGCCGCATATTCAATGGCTCTTGCAGTCCTGTTGATGGTCTTCCCATGTTCGTACCTGATAAGTCCCTACCTATTACAGGTTATCCAATAAATCCTGCAGCAAGGGAAAGACCAATGGATTTTATAGAGACAGGACTTTCTGCAATAGATGGCCTTAATACACTTATTAAGGGCCAGAAATTACCGATCTTTTCCAGCGCTGGTCTTCCTGCAAAGGAGGTAGCAGGATTCATCCTTAAGAATGCGAGGGCCACAGGTGAAAAGGGTTTTGTAACTATCTTCATAGCCCTTGGCATCACCCATCTCGAATACTCCTTTTACAGGAGACTCCTCGATGAGATTGGAGGTGGTTTCGTAGCAATTATAAATAAGGCAGATGAACCTGTCATGGAAAGGCTTGTAGCTCCTCGATTCGGTCTCACGATAGCAGAATATCTTGCCTTTGAGAAGGGAATGGATGTTATCGTTATAATGACAGACATGGTTAACTACTGTGATGCCCTCAGAGAGGTCTCATCAGCGAGGGAGGAACTGCCAGGAAGGAGGGGTTATCCAGGTTATATGTATTCTGACCTGGCCTCTCTTTATGAGAGGGCAGGAAGGATTCAAGGGATAAAGGGTTCGATAACGATTCTACCGATCGTGACTATGCCTGAAGAGGATATCACACACCCTATCCCTGACCTTACAGGCTACATCACAGAGGGGCAGGTCGTTCTTTCAAGGGCGTTACACCAGAAGGGTATCTTTCCACCTATTGATATACTCCCGAGCCTGTCACGTCTCATGCAAAGTGGTATAGGAGAGGGAAGGACAA
The DNA here is from genome assembly GCA_046290925.1 of Thermodesulfovibrionales bacterium. Lineage (GTDB taxonomy): Bacteria > Nitrospirota > Thermodesulfovibrionia > Thermodesulfovibrionales > UBA9159 > JBBIPQ01. The sequence continues at coordinate 13,155 of JBKBUB010000003.1, forward strand.
GGGCTGACCATAGAAAGGTAGCGAATCTCCTCTATCGCTATTATGCAAAGGGGAGGGAAATCAGGAGATTGGAGGCTATAGTTGGAAGAGAGGGGATGACCACTGAAGATCGGAAATTTCTCGATTTCGCAGACGCCATTGAAAGGGAATTCATAAATCAAGGGATGGCAAGAAGGGATGTGTTCGAAACCCTCAATCAGGGGCTTAGAATTTTAGAAAGATTTTCCCTGGCTTAAACTATCTCTGTCCCTATCCCTTCCTTTGTGAATATCTCAAGGAGCAGGCAATGGGGAACACGACCGTCTATAATATGGGTCTTCTTAACCCCCTCGTTCAGGGCATTGACGCAGGCCTGAACCTTTGGAAGCATCCCACCTGATATAGTGCCATTATCTATAAGCCCTTTTATCTCTTTTCTGCTTATGCTCGATATAACAACCTCTCTTTTGTCCTTTATCCCTGGCACATCCGTAAGGAGGATTAATTTTTCAGCCTTTAGAGAAGAGGCTACAGCAGAGGCGACATAATCAGCATTAATATTAAAGGCAGAGCCATCCCTTCCAACCCCTATTGGTGCTATGACAGGTATGAATCCATCTTTTTCGATAGTGTTCAGTATGCCTGGCTCAACAGATTCCACCTCACCGACAAGCCCTATATCTATAACCTCCTCTTCACCAGAAGTAATAGATTTCCTCAACAACTTTTTCTTTGCCCTTATGAGAGAGCCATCCTTACCGCTTAGACCAATCGCCCTTCCACCATGACTGTTTATGAGGGCAACTATCTCTTTATTGATTAACCCACCAAGGACCATCTCGACTATCTCCATAGTCTCCCTGTCAGTGATTCGTTGGCCCTGAACAAAGGAAGGCTCCTTTCCCATCCTTTTCATCATCTCGCTTATCTTTGGTCCCCCGCCATGGACTATGACTGGTCTTATGCCGATAAAGTTAAGTAAGACCACATCCTGGGCAAAGGAGTCCTTCAATCTCTCATCAACCTGTGCAGCACCGCCATATTTTATGACAAAGGTCTTACCATAAAAATTCCTTATATATGGCAGGGCCTCAATAAGTATGTTTGCCTTTTCAATGAGTCTTTTCATCACTCTCCTCGTAAAGCAAAAGTCTTGAAACCTCCCCTATCAATTTATCCAGATTATTTATAATATCTCGTAAATTATCATAGATCAACCCATAATCCACCTCATCATAGCGATGCACTATCCTGTTTCTAAGCCCTATAAGCCTACTCATAAACCTTGAAAGCTCCCCTGTCATGAGGTTATTTTTCTCTAATAATTCGAAACAAGAGGTATATTCCTGACTGCCTGCTTCAGTTTCTTAGCAGCGATATGAAAGCAAATACCTATAGCGGCCTCTGTAGCAATTAAAAGGTGCGAGCGGGCAATATGAATAAAGTCTTCATTAGAAAGAAACTCCTCTTTTCTTATCTCCAAAAATCTCGAGAGCCTCTCCCTGGACCTGTTTATATCTCTGAACTTTGCTTCTAACCTTTCCCTGTTAAGTCTCATTTTCTAAATAAGCCTCTTTGAAAGAACGATAAAATACAGGTGCGATATCAATATATCTCAACAACGCCTTCTCTACAAAATCAGACCATAAATCCTCATCCTTAGTGAAAAGCAATTCTCCCTCAATGACATTCTTGATTAAGAAGATATCGGCCCTGTTGAGAACAATTATATCGAAGGGATACTTATATTCAGAAGACCTCTGAAGTTCTAAAGGAAGTTCTATCTCGTATGTCTCCCTGTCCCTTTCCTTGTAATCCCTTACATAGACTCCTATGTCTATATCCCTGAAAAAAGGCATTTCAGGGTCAACGAAGGAACCAAAAATATAGGCAAAGATAATCCTTTCATCCCTTTCAAGAAAGGAACCAACAGAGGAGATTATGTCCTTTTTTTCATCTTCAGTGATTGTATATGTTTTTAAATCATTCATTCTTGATGCGTTGTTATGTGCGATCCTTGATGAGAAAGCAGGGTATGCAGACAATCCTTCCATCCTTAATCCGAGCCTTTGGCTCGGCAACCTTCTCACCACAGACCTCACACCTGATGCTCGGATATATCCTTGCCTCCTCTGGAAGATTAATCTCTTGCCTCGTAACCTTCATTAATTCATCATCAGGTGAATCCAGGATAGCCCTGATCTTCTTTGCCTTTCTATTATGAACTGCCTTCAGTACATCTTCGGAACGGTCTCCACGCGAGTATCTCTTCCAGGATGCCTTTTCTTCCTCTGTCTCCTCTGGCGGGACGAAATCAATGGATATCCTTATCGATTCACCTGAAGGTCTCTTTGCAAAGGTATAGACCTGCTTTCCGTAATCCTTGAATATAAGATTACCTTTACCGAAGGTGCAGCCAGTCATGACCTGAATAGCATCGACAGCACAGGAATCATTCTCCACTATTGCAACTATCTCCTCATCCGATGATATATCTGCTAAATTTAGTTCCTTAATCGCCCTTAAACCTACCCTATATCCAAGGGCAAGGCCTGGACAGGCATGACCATGAAACCTTACAACATCCTCAAAGGTCTTCATAATATACCTCCTGTCTTGACCTTCCATATGGTATGATCCTTTCTATCCTCCAGGATTATCCCCTTTTCATCAAGTTCTTTTCTTATGTTATCTGCTGATGTCCAATCCTTCTTCTGTCTCGCCTCCTGCCTCTGTCTTATCTTTTCCATTATCTCCTCCTCATTGATCGGTATCCTCTTTGTCCTCAGCAATGACCTGTACCATTCCAGGGGGGTCCTGTTAAAGAGGTTAAGGATATTACCAGCCTTACCCAGCAGTTCCTTCACCTTATATACAAGACCCGCTGCACGCTCACCTGACGGCCTCGTGTCGAGGAATCTGTTTACCTCTCTTATCAACTCAAAGACATGCCCGAGGGCTGCGGCGGTGTTAAAATCATCATCCAGGGCTGCAATGAATCTTTCCATAAATCCAGCAATCATATCAGATAAGGTGCTTTCAAGAGGCGATCCCCTCTCAGGACCTTTTGTCCTGAGGAATTCCTCAATCCTCAGTATGGTGCTGTAATACCTGTCTACTGTTGATTCTGCCTCTCTTAAAAGTTCGTCAGAGAATTCTATAGGACTCCTGTAATGAGTCGAGAGTAAAAAGAGCCTTACCGCCTCGGGATCAAATTTATCGAGTATATCACGGATAGTAAAGAAATTACCGAGGGATTTTGACATCTTCTCCTTATCTATCGTGATAAAACCGTTATGCACCCAGTATCGTGCAAAGTCCTTGCCTGTATATGCCTCTGACTGGGCAAGTTCATTCTCGTGATGGGGAAAGATAAGATCAGCACCGCCACCATGGATATCAAAGGTCTCGCCCAGGTATTTAATCGACATGGCTGTGCATTCTATATGCCAGCCAGGCCTTCCCTTTCCCCAGGGGCTGTCCCAGGAAGGTTCACCCTCCTTCGAGGACTTCCAGAGGGCAAAGTCCATCGGGTTCCGCTTTCTCTCGTCCACCTCAACCCGTGCACCTGCCAGCATCTCTTCGATATCCCTCTTCGATAGCTTACCGTAACCCTTAAACTTATTCACCTCAAAGAAGACATCACCGTTTACAACATAGGCATACCCTTTTTCTATAAGGGCCTTTATTATCTCTATCATCTCCTTTATATGATCCGTTGCCTTAGGTTCTATATCTGCCCTTTCAATGCCAAGCCTGTCCATGTCTCTATAATATTCCTCTGTGTACTTCCTCGCCACTTCATCCCAGGGAATGTTCTCCTCCTGCGCCCTCTTAATAATCTTGTCATCTATATCTGTGAAGTTTCTGACATACTTTACGTCAAATCCTTTAAAACGCAGGTATCTCCTTACGACATCAAAGATTATGGCACTCCTTGCATGGCCGAGATGGCACAGGTCGTAGACAGTGACGCCACAGGCATAGATGCCTACCTTACCAGGTGTAACAGGTACAAACTCTTCCTTCTTGCCGCTCATAGTATTGTAGATTCGCATCTTCTCTCCTTTCCCCTCAAGCCTCTCTATCCTCTTTTCGAGTTCAAATATATGTTTCTCCAGTTCCTTCGTCTTCTCCTCAAATGGATCAGGGTAATGGATCCTTGCCATACCCTCCACAATCCCTTCATCAAGGAACCTCGCCACCCTCTTCTTTATGATCTTGCCAGGAACACCAACAACTATTGAATAATCAGGCACAGGTTCAAGAACAACGGCATTAGCACCTATCTTAGCATAATCTCCTATCCTGATGGCACCGAGTATCTTAGCTCCTGCTCCAACTACAACATTATTGCCGAGGGTTGGATGCCTCTTTCCTTTCTCCTTCCCTGTCCCTCCAAGGGTTACACCCTGATAAAGGAGACAATTTTCTCCTATCTCTGTCGTCTCTCCAATAACAACTCCCATGCCATGGTCGATGAAAAATCCAGGGCCGATCTTTGCTCCTGGATGTATCTCTATCCCTGTAAAAAATCGAACAATATGGGATATGAGCCTCGGTATTACTGATATTCCTCGCCTCCATAGGTAATGGTTTATCCTGTGAAACACTATCGCATGAAACCCTGGATAGGCTAAGATGACCTCTAAGGCACTCCTTGCCGCTGGGTCATTCCTGAAAACTGCCTCAAAATCCCTTTTTATATAACTCCAGAAGGCCATAATAAAAGGTATTATACACCAAATTAGAGCAGTAGAGCAGCGGTTTTATTAGGCGATAGGTTTAAGACGATAGGCTTAAGGCTTAAGGCTTAAGGCTTAAGGCGATAGGGGAGAGGCTCGCAGCCTATTCTCTTCAGCCTTCAGCCTTCAGCCTGATTTCTTCAGCCTTCAGCCTAATAGAAATGGCGGAGAGGGTGGGATTTGAACCCACGGTGGAGCTTTTAGACCCCACACGCGATTTCCAGTCGCGCCCGTTCAACCGCTCCGGCACCTCTCCAGATCAAAGCTGTTTTATATGGCGTTTTGGAAATTATAACAGAAAACCGATAAAGAGTGCCAAAATCCTTAATAAATTAATGCACCTAATATTCCAGCCCCAAGAATTATAAATGTCGGGTCTAATTTTGTGAAGGCTATTATGGAAAAACTGCTCATAGCAATCAAGGTTGTCGGAATATCTATTATGGACTCTCTTCCTAATGTTATCGCCACAGCAGCAAGCAAACCTATAACCGCAGGTCGTATCCCCTGAAAGCCTGCGTTTACAATCCATGAATTTCTAAACTGTAGATAGTAATGACTTACGATTGTAACAATTATGATTGAGGGCAGATATGTACTTACAATTGCACCAACAGAACCCCATACCCCGAATATCTTATAGCCTATAAAGGCATTCATTATTGTAAGTGGCCCAGGAGTAATCTGACCTATGGCGATACTGTCAATGAATTCCTTGTTTGTCAGCCAGTGGTAATGATCAACAATCTCCCTCTGGAGGAGCGGGATCATGACAAATCCTCCACCGATGGTAAAGAGGTTTATATAAAAGAGCACCCATAAAAATTGAAGAAACCCCATCAAACCCTTCCACCCCTATAAAGAATTAAGCCGCAAACACCGGCTGTGATAATCAAGATTATGGGATTAAGTTTAAATACGCCAAGGCAGATAAATGCAATTATGGCAATAGATATGCTTCTGTAGTCTTTTAAAAATTTTTTGCCCATACTGTAAACAACAGATGCTACCAGTCCCACAACAGCTGCTCCCACACCTTTAAGTATAGACCGCATAAGTGCCATGTCTTTATATCTGACGTATAGGTAACCAATAACCAATACCATGATAAATGATGGAAGAACCTGACCGACAACTGAAGCAAGGGCACCTTTCAGTCTTTTAAGGTTATAGCCTATGAATATTCCTGTGTTTACTATTGGTGCACCAGGCGTTAATTGACCTATGACAACACCTTCGGCAAAATCTTCATGACTGAGCCATTTTTTCCTTTTAACAAATTCCTTCTCAAAAAAGGCAAGCATGGAGTAAACTCCTCCGAAAGCAAAGGTGCCAATTTTGAGGAAGGTAAGAAATATATTTTTTATGCTCACTTTAGTCTCTTCCATTCTCGCACGGTCGCACTAAACAGGTCATGCCAAATTATACCACAGTTTTTTAGCTTGCTCAGAAGTTAATCAGATTTGACCGGGCTTTCAAAAATAGGTTATATTTAAAAATAAAATTTGATGAGGAGGTTTGGTCATGCCTGTATATGAATATGAATGCCTTTCCTGTGGAAAGATTCACGAGGTTACCCAAAGGTTCAGTGACGATCCCCTCATTGAATGCCCTGACTGTAACGGTGCCCTGAGGAAGCTCATATCGAGGACTTCCTTTGTCCTTAAGGGTAGCGGATGGTATAAGACAGACTATGCCCCTAATAACGGCAAAAAGAC
>JBKBUB010000040.1:0-9318 GCA_046290925.1 Thermodesulfovibrionales bacterium
CTTCAATTCTCTTACATTACCAGGATAATTGTAAGACATAAGGCTTTCGTAAGCTGCTGGCGTTACCTTTGTTCCAGGCTTTGTATACTTATTGCCGAAAAGTTCCAGGAAATGATCTATCAAATAAGGGATATCTTCTTTTCTATCCCTTAGAGGAGGGATTATAATAGGCACGACATTTATCCTGTAAAAAAGATCGTCTCTGAATAATCCTTTCTTAATGAGGTCCTTAATATTTTTACTCGTGGCATAAATACCTCTCACATTTACCTTTATAGGTTCGTTACCGCCAAGGCGGTAAAGGACGTTCTCTTCAATTACCCTCAGGAGCTTGGCCTGTAATCCCAAGGGCATATCTCCAATCTCATCAAAGAAGATAGTGCCACCGTTTGCCATCTCAAATTTCCCTTTTCTCATATCAGAGGCCCCTGTGAAGGCCCCTTTCTCATGACCGAATATCTCTGACTCGAAGAGATTCTCGGGAATGGTGCACAATTTATCTTCACATATTCCTTCGCCCGTCGCGAGCTTAGATTATGAATAGCGTTTGCCACAAGCTCCTTCCCTGTTCCGCTTTCTCCCTGAATCAAAACAGGCACATCAGCATCGGCAATAGCCTCTATTTTATCGAAAATGACCTTCATGGATGGACTCACGCCTATGAGCTTCTCGAAGCTAAATTTTTCTGTGACTGTCTCCTTCAACCTGTGAAGTTCTGTCTCGAGATTCCTGAACCGTAAAAATCGTTCGATAAGTATGAGTAGTTCATCATTTGAAAAGGGCTTCGAGACATAATCAAAGGCACCCTCCTTAATTGCTTGAACCGCTGTCTTTACCTCGGCATAGGCTGTTATTATAATTACACCTGTAGATGGTGAAAGGGCCTTGACCCTCTTTAATACGGAGAGGCCGTCAAAGCCTGGTAACCTCATATCGGTTATTACAAGGTCAAAGGCCTCTCTTTCGATTGTAGCAATTCCCTCTTCACCATCTTTACATGATTTAACATGATAACCTGATGAGGAGAGGAGGTGTGTCATCCCGATCCTCATCGTGGGTTCATCCTCAATGATTAATACCTTTGTCTTCATCCTTTATTATTCCCATTCGCCACAGGTAGTTCTATCTTAAATTCCGTCATCCCTTCAGTTGACTCAACAGTGATCCTTCCTCCGTGTTGTTCGACTATTGATTTACTTACTGATAAACCAAGACCGGTGCCTTCTCCAACAGGTTTTGTTGTAAAAAATGGATCAAAGATGTATGGCATTACATCATGTGGTATCCCAGGACCTGTATCCCTGAAAGAGATAACGCAATGCCCGTTATTTAGAGAGGTTTTTATTATCAGTTTGCCAGGACCATTCATGGCCTGAATAGCATTAAGGATTATGTTGAGAAATACCTGCTCTATCTTATTGCGATCTACCATTATGTCAGGGATTTTATCGGAGTGATTCTTTATTATCTCTATCCCTTTTTTGTTTGCACTGTATTCAATGAGTTGCAATACATTATCAATCAGATTATTCACAGGAACAGGCGAGATAGACAGTGATGTCTTCTTCGAGAAATCAAGTAACTGCCTTATAATCCCTTGAATTCTCTCAAGTCCTGTATTTATAACCTCTATATGAGTCTTCTTTGTCTCATCATCCATAGCTGTTGAAATAAGGTTATTGAAACACAGCCTTATTCCACCAAGGGGATTATTGATCTCATGAGCGATACCCGCCGATAGTTGGCCTATGGCTGCCATCTTCTCTGCAAGTCTCATCTGCTCTTCCATCTCCCTCTTTTCTGTTACATCCTTAACGTAATGGACTACCTTAATGACATCGCCTTTCTCGTCGAAGACAGGGTAAAGATGTATGTAATAATATCGACCATCGTAACCCTCCCAGTATTCGGAAACTGCTTTTTTCTCTCTCTTGACCTTTTCGAGAAAGCAGACAGGACACATGGTGTCGGCATCACAGTTTTCGGGGTGACACCTCTTTGTAAAAACGGCACTTGACCCTCTAAAAACCCAATCTCGATAGGCCTTATTTGTCATGGCAAGGGAGCAGTCAGGATTCACGAGGGCAAGGGGATCACTTATGCTTTCAAAGATCGATCTCAGGGTCTCGGCCTGTTTCCTCATTTCTTCCTGTGCATCAAAGAGATGTCTGGCCATCTGGTTGAAAGAGGCTGTCAATTCTCCTATCTCGTCATCTCTTTTTATGGGAAGCATTTGGTTGAGGGGTTCTGTTCCTTTCACTATCCCCCTGAAAAGGGTTGTCATCATATGAAGTGGCTTGCTCACGAGTCTCCAGAAGGCACCCTCGAGTGACAGGAAGAGGAATACCATTGTCAGGAATCCAAAGACAAATGTAGATATAGCGATGTCCTTCACCTGGGCGAGTGCAACCTCTATCGGAATAGCAACGGATTCAACACCCATTATATCTCCCTCTGTCCAACCAAAGCCCGAGGTCTTTCCATATTTTTTTATAAGACCCAATGGTGCCTTTGATGGTTCGCCGTGACAGGAAAGACAGTTCTTCTCAACCTTTATTACCCTGGCCCTTATAAGAAACTCTTCTCCACCGATCTTCATTATGCCGTTCCATGAGTTTAGACCCGCATTCTTTCTAAAGAATTCAATAAGGCCCATATGCAGATTATCCGCCCTGTTTTTAGGATTAAGGGGATTTATAGAAACCCTCTTGTATATATAGTCTTTAAGGTCGAGATTAAATCTCTTCATGACCTCCTGTGTGACATGAGTCGTTGACATCGCCTCAACGAGAAAATCTTCATCCCTTGCAATGGAAGGAAAATGTTCGAATATCCTGGGCCTTAGGGTGTTTTTTATATAATCACCAAGGGCGCTTATTTGCGTGAGGATTATCAGGGTCTTTTCATTTGCGTCCTCAATAACCCTGTTTTTTAGATGGATATAAAGAAGGGTCGAAAAGATAATGCAGAATACAAGAATGATTAGCCCTATTACGAGGGTGAATTTTGTGCTGAGTCTGAGATTCTTAAAACCCATTATCTGGGAAATCCATATATTTATAGTTCCACTAAATCAACATCCATGGACCTTGTGTTTAGGATTGCGAGTGTGGATCTTCCCTTATGTAAAACAGCAACCTTCCCAGGATTTATTATCAGGGTATCCCTTACCCTTCTTATATCAGGCTTATGTGTATGTCCGTATATTACAATATCAAAATGTCCTGATTCTGCAAGCTCATCAACAATATATGGTTCGTGAACAACTATTATCTTTTTTTTATCGATATTAAGGATCAGCGGCTGATTGTGGATATTATTGCCTGACTTTTCTCTTAGTAGGAGCCTGTCTCCGTCGTTGTTACCAAATATGCCTGTAAAATCTCCCTTCAGGTCCCTAAAGACCTCAAAGGTAAAGGGTGATACGATATCACCGGCATGGATTACTCTCGAAGCACCTCTTTCATTAAGGACCTGGACAGCCTTTTTTATTGAGGCCATATCATCATGGGTATCAGAGATTACGCCAAGAAGCATACTGAATTTTAACCTATAAAGGTTTATAATCTCAACCCATCCACATTACGGTGGATATTTTTGATTTGAGGATCCTTTTTGGTTATCCCGAGATTGGCTTATTTATTATATTATATTTCTTTATCTTGTAACCGATCTGCCTTGGCGTTATCCCGAGCAACCTTGCGGCACGCACCTGGATCCAACCTGATTTCTGTAAAGCATCTAATATCTTTTCTCTTTCCATCTCAGCAACGGTTGATGGAAGGGCTGACTTTATAACAATTGACCTGTGGTTTGTGCCACCATGCATTGAAAAAGGAAGGTCATTGACTCTAACAAGATTATCTCTGGCCATCACAACGAGTCGCTCCACGGTATTTTCAAGTTCTCTGACGTTGCCCGGCCAATCATAATCCATGAATGCCTTAAGGACTTCCTTAAAAATGGAGACCCTTTTTCTGTGTTTCTTGTTAAATTTATTCAGAAAGTGCTCGAGTAAGAGAGGGATATCCTCGCGTCTTTCCCTTAGAGGCGGTATAAAGATCGGCACCACGTTCAGGCGGTAATAAAGGTCTTCTCTGAATCTACCCTGATTAACGAGTTCCTCGAGGTCCCTGCTTGTTGCTGCTATCATCCTTACATCGACCTTTATACTTTTCTCGCCCCCTAATCTCTCAAACTCCCTCTCCTGTAATACCCTGAGTAGTTTGACCTGGGTTTGAAGAGGAAGGTCACCTATCTCATCGAGAAACAGGGTACCTTTATTAGCCAGTTCAAATCTACCCTTCCTCGTTGATACCGCACCTGTGAAAGCCCCTTTCTCATGACCGAATAATTCACTTTCTATGAGGTTTTCGGGAAGGGCTGCGCAGTTTATCCTTATAAATGGAGATGTGGATCGATGGCTATTATAATGAATAGCATGAGCCACAAGTTCTTTTCCAACGCCGCTTTCTCCCCTCAACAGGACGGTGGTGTCTGTATCAGCCACACGGCCTATAATGTCGTATACCTCTTCCATTGCCTTTGACTCACCGATTATGTTAGAGGGCTTGAATCTCTCCTTTAATTCTTCCTTAAGTCTCAGGTTCTCGTTTATCAGTCTCTGCCTCTCCTCAAGGGCTGAGCGCCTTAGACGGACTGCCTGGGCTATCATTGACGCTATTATGGATAAAAGGCGTACGTCCTCTTTAAGAGAGACCTCATCAGAAAAGAGACGATCTGCGCTCAGCGTTCCTATTGCCTCATTTCCTATTTTAATTGGAACGCAAATAAAGGATATGTCCTTTTTGTTTATCCTGGCCCCTGTTCTATTAAGAAATTGCGGTTCTTCAGAGATGTCCCTTACAACTGCTGGTTCCCCTGTCTGTATAACCTTTCCTGTGATCCCCTCGCCAATCTTGTATCTGCCTCGCTCTCTTTGAATCTCTGATAGACCGAAGGCCTCTTCTATATAAATCTCCCCGGTTTCTCGGTTCAAAAGTGTTATTGTACCGCGTAACATCTCTAATCTCTCAGCCATTGATCTTAGCACAGGCTCCAGGACCTCAGACAGATCCATGCTCCTTGTAAGGATCTGGCTAATCTCAAAAAGAAGGGAAAGTTCCTTAATCTCTTTTTTTACATTCATCATCTATAGCGAAGTGTGAAGAACTTTGAATAAAAATCCTTTGCCCTTCTGTGATAGGCCTGGAATAGTCTTGCCGTTTCGGAGATGGTGCCGTTGAGATCAAAGTCTTTTTCATCCTTGAACCATTCCCTGATTATATCAGGCGTTACCTCAATGTGAAACTGTAACGCGTATACACTATCAGAGTAACGGAAGGCCTGGTTTTCAAATAGCTCTGATGACGCAAGCCTTACAGCTCCTTTCGGAATGTCAAAGGTATCACCGTGCCACTGAAACACTGTCGCCTTGCCGTTGTCGGAAATCTGCGACATAACCTGATCCCTCTTCCCTTCTTCTGTTAAGGAGACCTCATACCAGCCTATCTCTTTAACCCTTCCAGGGTATACCCTGGCACCTAAGACATGTGCTATCATCTGAGCTCCAAGACATATGCCGAGCACATGGAGGCCTGATTTTATTGCCCTCTCTATTAGCAGGGCCTCCTCCTTAAGAAAGGGGAAACTTTCCATCTCATATACAGCCATCGGTCCACCCATTATTACAAGATGAGAAAAATGAGACAGATCAGGTACTAATTCTTTAGCAGAAATATTGATAATCTGGTAAGGTGCCTTGATTGTCTTAAGGTAATCCTCGATCGTTCCCGGACCTTCCATAGGGACGTTTTTTATTATTAATACCTTCAATTGGACCTCCTGTCGGCAAATATTTACCGTCTAAAAATAGAATATCCTATGTTATCGGAGTCTGTCAATACCCAAACGTTGCAAAAATTAGCCTGATATTTGGTGAATTGGTTAATAGGTGAAGTGGTGAATAGGCTATAGGCTGAAGGCTGAAGAAATTAGGCTGAAGGCTGAAGAGAATAGGCTGCGAGCCTCTCCCTTATTGCCTTAAGCCTTAAGCCTTGAGCCTAAAGCCTAAAATCTCGTCGCCTTAAGCCTAAAGCCTATCGCCTATCGCCTAAAGCCTTAAGCCTATATTTGAGCCCCGCACCCATCCCGGACAGAACGCAAGGAGGAGAGGCATGCCCTTACTCTCTGGATGGGTGCGGGGCAGCCTCCAAATTTATGCAATTAGTTGGTTGACATAATTTATTAACAGGGGTTATTTTAATACATGCTATTTAAAAGATTAACAATTATTTTTGCTTTAGGGATTTCAGGTATTTTGTTTCTTTTTACGGGCTTTTTAAAAAGTAAAGACGGGGGTGGGGTTTATGCCTTTAGCGGTTGTGAGGAAAATTGCGAGAAGTGTCATAGGCTTAGCAACGATGAGGTAAAACTGATCCTGAATAAATTAAAGGCAGAGGATGCAAAGATACTGAAGGTCCAAATGAGTCCTGTTAAGGGCCTATGGGAGGTTGCCATTGAGAGCAAAGGCCAGAGAGGATTACTCTATGTGGACTTTTCAAAGAAATACCTTATTAGCGGTTCGATAGTTGAGGTTAATGCATCGATCAATAAGACAAAGGAAAGGCTTGATGAGCTTAATAAGGACAAAAGGATCAATCCTGCCAGTGTACCCCTCAAGGATGCACTGATACTTGGTAGCAATTCTGCTTCAAAAAAGGTTATCGTCTTTACAGACCCTGATTGACCCTACTGTGCCAAACTTCATCAGGAGATGAAGAAGGTTATCGCAAAGAGGCTGGATATTGCTTTTTATATTAAGCTTTTTCCTCTTAAGTTCCACAAGGATGCTTACTGGAAATCAAAGAGTATCATATGCAACAAATCCATAAAGATGCTCGAGGATAATTTTGAGAAGAAGCCTATACCAAAGATGGATTGTGATACAAAAGAGATAGATGAGAATATAAGGCTTGCAGAAAAACACGGGATATCTGGTACCCCCACGATGATCCTTCCTAATGGCTCTATATATCAGGGGACTGTAGATTCAGAGAAGCTGATAAGGTTGATAGACGGAGCTTCCAATTCTAAAAAGTAATAGGTTAATAGGTGAAGTGGTGAATAGGCTATAGGCTGAAGGCTGGAGACATGAGGATATTGCCAAATGGGAAATTGGAGATTGGGATTTCCCTATCTCCCATCTCCTATTTCCTATCTCCCGCACGCCCTTACTCTCTGGGATGGGTGCGGGGCAGCCTCTAAATTTATGCAACTGGTGGATTAACTTAAAGCCTCACATTGAGAGTCGTCAATATCCAGTTCAGCAATCCCCCTGCAAGGAAAGCCGTAGGAAACACTATGGCAATGATGATAAGGGTGGTTCTCAATCCCATCTCTTTAATTATCATAAAGAAGTTTGCAAGACAGGGAACGAAGAGCGTGATGGTTACGAGACTGACAAGAGACTGAACTGGTGTCAGGAGACCCTTTTCAGCCATAGTGAAGAGGCCTGCAGCCCCATAATCCCTTCTAAGGAAACCAAGTATAAAGGACTCTGTGGTCTTCTCGGGTAATCCTACAAGATTTACTATTACAGGTGATGCTGCCTTTTCGATCAGTATTAATAGATTCAGTTTATGAAGCAAAAATAAGATAAAGGTACCGAGGATAAATAGGGGGACTGCCTCCTTGAGATACCATTCAACCCTGCCGAGGGTCTTTATGATTATATTCATTATGTCAGGTTTTCTTATGGGCGGTATCTCTAAGAAAAAATCGGTCTTTTCTCCCTTTACAAGTTTCGACGCAAGATACCCTGATATGAGAAGAACCATGATTATGCAGAACAACCATATCATTGTTGCCTTTAGGGATAATGCACCAAGCATGCCGAGGATTACGCCGAGTTGTGCAGAACATGGTATTGCCAGAGCCAGGAGGAATGTTGTTATGACCCTTTCCCTCCTCGTTTCGAGTATTCTTGATGTCATAACTGCCATTGTCCCGCAACCGAGACCTAAAACCATCGGTAATACAGCCTTTCCATTGAGGCCCATGATGTTAAATATCCTGTTTGTCATTATGGCGAGCCTCGGCAGATAGCCGCTATCCTCGAGTATAGCAAAGGCTATGAAGAATGTTGTTGTTATAGGGAGTATTATTGCTATTGCATAGGTGAGGGCAACTGTTATAAGTCCATATTCGCCAACAAGCATCTCCTGTATTATCTCAAAAGGTATCAAGAGTTTAACAACCTTTGTAGCCATCGGATTTATGTAATTGCCGAAGATGGTCTCCTCAAGAAAATCAACCAGTGTGCCTGCTCCAAAGACCCCTACGAATTCGTAAAGACCGAAAAGAACGGCAAGTAATACAGGGATACCCCAGAGGGGATGCATACTCAATCTTCCGATTAAGGAAAAGACCTTTCCCTTCTGGACAGGTATATACTTTATCACCTTTTCTGCAATATCTGTCGCTATATCAAGCCTTGCTTGGTTTATCAATGAACTCAGTGAAGTCCTTACCTTTAACTGGCATTCATTTCTCAGTCTCTCGATATCTTTTATGGTCTCCTTTGAGAGATTAGCCTTGAGCCAATCTCTTAGGCTTTCATCACCTGAAAGTATCATCAATGATATAAACCTCTTTGATATTGCAGAATCGGGAAGCAGGGTCGATATCTTCTCAATGTATTCCTCGATCTTGTCATGGTATCTTACCTTAACCTCGGGTATCCTTGGGTTCAGCATAGACGCCCTCAGTTCCTTTACTCCCTTTCTTTGTGGTGCGATAGTAGGAATTACCTTGATGCCGAGGATCTCAGAGAGTCTCACAATATCAATAACAATACCCCTGTCCCTCGCCTCGTCAGCCATATTGAGGTCAAGGACCATAGGAATACCCATCTCTGCAATCTGAAGGGTAAGCAAGAGAGTTCTCTTTAGATTCTTAGAGTCAGCCACCTGGATGATTGCCGATGGCCTCTCCTTTAATATGATATCCCTCGTAACCTTTTCGTCCTCACTCATGGGGATGAGGCTGTTTGTTCCAGGTGTGTCTACAAGAACAAATCTCTTGCTATCGAGGGATATATTCCCGTAGGAGACCTCAACTGTTGTGCCAGGGTAATTGGAGACCGTTACATACTTGCCAGTCAAAAGACCAAAGATGACACTTTTTCCTACATTTGGATTGCCAACGAGGGCAATCCTCTCATAGGACCTCTCCTTCTGGCCGTGACGGCGCCTGTGTTCCTCATGCATGATTTATTATAAATGAGAGTGAATATCAATTTCAAGTTATTATTACCCT
>JBKBUB010000041.1:0-9279 GCA_046290925.1 Thermodesulfovibrionales bacterium
AAGGTTTTTCTCAGCCTATAAGCATGAGGCATCTCTAAAGAATGAAAATATAACTATGGTGCTTGAAACAGAATATGGGGATATAATAGTTAGGCAGGTGGCAGGTTTTCTTGCAAGGAGGGCTGTTTGCAGGGTTAAGGAGGGCGAGTTTCTTAAAAGGGGTGATAGATTTGGAATAATTAAATTCAGTTCCAGGGTTGATCTATATCTTCCAACGAATACCTTAATCATGGTGGAGAAGGGCGATAAAGTAAGGGCAGGTGAAACGATTATAGGGGAGGTGAAGGGTTGATATGGATATTGTAGAAGTTAGATGCACTGATGGAAGGAGCTTGAGGTTAAAGGTTAAGGATGTAATCTATAAAGGCTCCTCTCCTTCCCAGAAAATCGCAATCTATGATACAGAGGAATTCGGGAGGTGTCTCTTCCTTGACGGGGTTATTCAGTCTTCTGAAAAGGACCATGACATATATGATGAAGCTATGCTCAGGGAATTGAGGGCTTCTGACAGTGACCTTCTTATTCTCGGAGGTGGGGACGGATATATAGCTAAAAAGGCGCTGACTCTTAACCCTGATATAAATATAACGATAGTTGATCTCGATGAAGAAGTGGTCAGGATTTGTAAGGAATATCTGTCTCAACAGGTTTTTAATGATTCTCACGTAAAGGTAGTGATCAAGGATGCTCTTGAGTTTGTATGTAATGCAGATAGTAATAGTTTTGATGGTCTTATTTCTGACCTTACAGATTTTCCTGTTGGTTATGATAACAGGATGGTGGAACTATTCTCTAATATCTTTGAGAGGGCAGGGATTATCCTCAGACAAAAAGGATGGATAAGTCTGTATGGTGGTGTGAAGGGTCTCAAGGCGGCGAATAATGAAAGGGTTGTGGATCTGCTTGGTGATATACTTAAGAGATATTTCCACAACACAGAATGTTCAGAGGTCTTGATCCCAAGCTTTGGTGAACCATGTTATTTCCTTTACGGAAAAAGGGAGTAAAGAATACTGATCATTCATAGCGCAGTGCAACTATTGGATCATAAAGGGATGCCTTTCTCGCTGGATATACCCCAAAGAATACTCCTACGAGAACAGAGAAGAAAAAGGATAGTAATATAGCCCACCAGACAAGTTTTGTCGGAAGGAATTCTACAAAATGGGGTATTACCAGAGACAGTAAGCCACCCAGCATAGCACCTCCTATGCCCCCGACTATGCTGAGCGTCATTGATTCAAAGAGGAATTGGAGTAGTATATCCCTGTTCTTTGCACCTATGGCCTTTCTAAGACCGATCTCCCTTGTTCTCTCCCTCACAGAGACAAGCATGATATTCATTATTCCTATGCCACCAACTATGAGAGATATGGCTGCAATACCAGCGAGCACTGCAGTCATTATATTCAATATCTTTCCCATAACAGCGATCATCTCATCCTGACTCAGGATCGTAAAGTCTTCCTTATTGGCATGCCTCTTTATGAGAATCTCTTTAATGTCCTTTTTTGCCTCAGGGATGAGGTCAGCGCTCCTGACCTTTACGGTTATATTGAAAAGTCTGTCTGTATCAAAGAGTTCTCTTGCTGTTGTGGTAGGGATAAAGACAACATCATCAATATCAAATCCGAGGGCTACGCCTTTTCTTTGCATTACACCTATTATCCTGTATTTTGCATCTCCTATGGTTACGGTCTGACCCAGTGGATTAATATCTCCCAGTATCTCCTTCTTAACGGTCTGGCCGAGGACGCAGACCCTTCTTGCGGATTCAACATCCGAGGCAGAGAGTCCCCTTCCTAGGGCTATCTTCAGGTTCCTTATTGAAAAGTAGTTCTCATTTACACCTACTATATAGGTGTCTCTATTTTTACCACCGAATTTTATCCACGATGTTCCAACTATGACAGGGACGGCATTCACTACATTTCTTGATCGTTTCTCGATGAGGGTTGCATCATCATAGAGGAGTTTTCTGACGGCCGATGTGCCCATGTGCATCCCTCCTTCCCTGGATGTTTTACCAGGCACAACAACGAGTATGTTTGAGCCGAGTTCTCCCAGTTCCTTCTGTATGTATACCCTTGCACCCTCGCCTATCGAGACGAGTAATATGACAGCAGCAACCCCGATTATCACACCCAGCATGGTCAGGAATGCCCTTACTTTATTGGTGATGAGAGAGTCTCTCGCAATTAGGATAGTCTCAATAACATCCACTATAGCAAACCCCGTCCTTAATCGTTACGATCCTTTTCGCTACAGATGCTATATCCATCTCATGTGTGACCATTATAATCGTGACACCTTCTTCGTTAAGACTTTTAAATATCTCCATTATCTCCTTTCCTGAGCGACTATCGAGATTTCCTGTTGGCTCGTCAGCGAGGATGACAGAAGGATTATTTATTAATGCCCTTGCTATTGCAATCCTCTGTTGCTCCCCTCCTGATAATTCACTCGGCTTGTGTGCCGCCCTATCGAGAAGTCCAACCCTTTTTAGCATCTCGAAGGCTTTTTCTTTTCTTTCCTTTTGTCCTATTCCACTGTATATCAAGGGCATCTCAACATTCTTCCAGGCCTGTAGCCTCGGTAGCAGATTGAAGGATTGAAAGACAAAACCTATTTTTCTGTTTCTTATCTCGGCAAGTTCATTGTCAGTCTTGCTGTTAATATCGATGCCCATAAAGAGATACTTTCCCTCCGTCGGTCTATCAAGGCATCCTATTATATTTAGTAGAGTGGACTTTCCCGAACCGCTGGGCCCCATTATGGCAACAAATTCTCTCTCCATCACCTCAAGGTCTATTCCTTTCAGAACCTCGATTGCGACCTTTGGTAGGAAGTAGGTCTTTTTCAAACCGATTAACTGTATCATTACGGCTCGGATTTTTTTATCCTTACGCCTTCTTTTAAGCCTTCCACTTCAGGATTTGTGATGATCCTATCTCCCTCTTTAAGTCCTGTCAATACCTCAGAAAGGGTCCAGTTAAATCTTCCGATCTCGACAGGTATTAGATAAGCCTTTGAATCTTTAATTATATAGACATTTTTTTTTCCATTTTTTTCAATAATTGCCTGGGACGGGATTGCTATTACATCAGGAATGTTTTCAACAATAATCTCTATGTCTGCTGACATGCCAGGTTTTATCTGTATTCCTTTATCTTTAAGTCTTACCCTTATCTCAAATGTCCTGGTTTCCTGTTTGCCACCAAGGACCACAGGGGATATCCTATAAACCTCTCCTTTAAATACCTTTCCAGGATAAGAGTCCATAGTTATATTAACAGACTCGCCTGTCCTGACCCTTGCAACATCCGCCTCATCAATAAAGGCCTCGATATACATGGATTCGGTAGCTACTACCGTGGCTATCACAGAGCCCTTGTTCACTCCTTCTCCGATCCTGACAGGCCGCGATGTTATTACACCCGATATAGGTGACTTTATGAAAGAATAATCGTAGTTCAGTTTTGCAAGGTTGAAGGAGTTCATTGCCTCCCTTACCACCTCTTCCTGTGCCATGATCTCGCTTTTCTTTGCCTTCAGTGTATCCCTCGATGCTATGGCTGAATCGAGGCTTGCCCGGGCAATTTCATATTCTTTTTGAACCATGTCTATATCCATCTCTGTAACATAGCCTCTCTCCTTTAATTCAAACAGTCTCTTCCTCCTGTTGTCCACCTCAATCAGCACAGCTTTTGCTTTTTCTATATTCTTCTCTACATCTACCTTCATTGACTCATAGGCAGCCTTCATCTGATCAAGAACGAATCTTGCCTTATTCAGGGTTGCCTCAGAGAGTTTCATATTGTAATAGGCCTCGTTGCTTTCAAGTTCTGCAACAACCTGACCTGCTTTTACAATGTCCCCCTCGTCAAAGTATAGCTTTGTTATACTTCCAATCCTCTGGGCCGTTATCTTTGCCTCGGTGTCTGACTTAATTGTTCCTGTCGAGGTTGCTGTAACAGTAATCTCGATATTACGCCTCTTTACAACCTCTGTCTTAACCTTTATGGAATTAAAATAGTTACCAGCTATAAAGATAGCTATGATAATTAAGACAAGTATAGCTAATATCCATAACCTCTTTTTTACAAAGAATCCTTTTACCATAATTTCTCCATTGAGCGTTTGTCAGCATCTATAATAACCTATATAATAACCTAAATAATGCAGATGTTGCTCAAAAATTTATTTAACTCGATGATTTTATTGAATTATCTCGAGTTGGTGCATGAATAAAAATGCGCTTAACACAATCAGTTCACGGTACACTAAGGTATCGAAAAATAAATTTTCTCGCAACATCTGCATTATCTTAAATGCATTTTTCTGGATAACAGAGGTATTCTATTTCTTCCAGAACTGGGGGATGAAGAGGATTAATACGGTGTAAAGTTCAAGTCGGCCTGTAAGCATGCAGAATATCAGTATCCATTTGGCTATCACGGGAAGGGATGCATAGTTTTCAGATGGTCCTGCCTCACCGAGGGCAGGGCCTACATTGCACATTGCTGATATGACTGTGGTCGTTGATGTTACTATATCGGTCCCTGTTGCAGCCATCCCTGCGGTGGCGATTACCCAGATCAGTATGAAGAGAAAGAAGAATCCCCATATACTACCGAGAATTTCCTTTGAGAGTATCCTATCGTCGAGTTTTAATGTTGTAACCGCTCTCGGATGTATGAGTTGATATATTTCCCTGTATCCCTGTTTGAGGGTAAGAAGGATCCTCACCTGTTTGATTCCACCTCCTGTTGAACCTATCATCCCTCCAGCGAACATAATGATAACGAGGATTATTAATGAAAGGGGAGGCCATTTTTCAAAGTCTGCACTGGCATATCCTGTTGTAGTCATGATTGATGTGACCTGAAATAGGGCAAGACGAAATGAATCTATAATGGACGCGGTTGAGTTAATTAGATTGAGCGTTATTAATAAGGTGGAAGTAATGGTCAAGAGAAGGTAAAATCTGAACTCCTCACTCTTAAATAGCCTCGAAATATTCCTCCTGAAGACATAAAAATATAGGGAATAATTGACACCTGCCAGGAACATGAAAAGACTTGAAGAAAACTCTATTGTTGGACTCTTAAAGTGTGCCAGGCTTGCATTCTTTGTTGAAAATCCCCCTGTTGCCATTGTTGTAAAGGAGTGGTTTATAGCATCGAATATACCCATTCCTCCAGCGATATAAACGGCGGTGCAGAGAACTGTAAGACCAGTATATATGAACCATAGTGCCTTTGCAGTATCTATTATCCTTGGCCTTAGCTTATCAACACTTATCTCTGGCACCTCGGCTTTAAAGAGTTGCATCCCTCCTGTGCCGAGTATAGGAAGAACCGCGAGGGCAAAGAGTATTATCCCCATCCCTCCCATCCATTGCGTGAGGGATCGCCAGAACAGTACCCCTTTAGGCATTATTTCTACGTCCCTGACAACAGATGAGCCTGTTGTTGTAAAGCCTGCCATTGCCTCAAAATAGGCGTCAGTAAGGGAACCGATAGAACCTGACAATAGATAAGGCAGTGAGGCAAAAAGGGTTGCTATTACCCAACTAAAGGTAACAGTAAAGAAGGCCTCCCTGTGCTTCAATTCATTCTTTTTGTATTTTTTTGAGAATTGATAGACTGAGAAACCAAAAATAAAAGTTATCAAGAAAGATGATGTCAGAGAAGTTAAGTCTTTTCCCCCGTATATGAAAGAGACGAGGATTGGAAACAGCATAAAAAGAGACTCAAATATGATGGTAATACTCGTTATATAAAGGATTAATCCGATGTTCATTGATTCTACTGGAGAGCCTTCTCCATCTCTTTTATCGATTCTCTGAGGGTGAAGATGATTAATTTATCACCCTTCCTAATTATATCCGAACCTGATGGAATTATTGTCTTCTCATCTCTTATGATCATACCTACAAGGGTATTTTGGGGTAGCTTTGCATCCTTTAAAGGTCTGTCTTTGAGTATAGATGTTTCGCCGACCCTACTTTCGATTATCTCTGCCTTGTCCTCTGCTATAGCTGTAAGTGATAGGATATCCCCTCTCCTGACATATCTCAAGATACTGCTTGCTGTGATCAATCTTGGGCTAAGAACGGCCTGTAATCCGAGGCTATGCGCGAGGGGGATGTAATCTGTTCTGTTAACAATAACAATAGATTTTTTTACCCCCAATTTTCTTGCAAGAAGGGAAGACATGATGTTCAGTTCCTCGTTGTTCGTAACGGCCACGAATATATCCATATCCTCGATATTTTCTTCTAAGAGGAGTTCATGATCGGCACAATCGCCCTGTAATATCAGAGAGCGTCCGAGAGACGCGGCAAGGTACTTGCACCTCTCCGGATCTTTCTCGATTATCTTTATATCTACTCTACCCTCCATCATAGAGGCTATATAATAGCCGATCCTACCACCACCTGCAATCATGACCCTTTTTGAAGGTCTTTTAGAGACCCTCAATGCCTCGGCGATTTCAGAAATATCTGTCTTTCTGATAGGTAGATAGATTATGTCACCTTCTTTTACTATGTCTTTTCCCGAAGGGATTATGACCTTATCGTCCCTTTCTATTATCCCTATTATAAAGTTTTTCCTGATTTCTTCTTTTAAATCTTTAAGGGTTTTCCCTATCATAGGATTTCCATTTTCCACCTTGAAACCTATTACCTCAACTGTTCCCTCTTCAAAGTCCTCAACCTCAGTTGCAAAGGGTATCTCAAGTAATCTCGCAATGGCCTTTGCAACCTCAAGTTCGGGGTTAATGGCAGGATCGATATCAAGGTTTTCACGGCTGAGGAGATTCTTGTTGAAGAAATAATCAGGATTTCTGATGCGGGCAATTTTCCTTGGAATATTAAACATCGCCTTTCCGAGGAGACAGGCTATCATGTTTGTCTCATCGCTGTTTGTTACGGCAAGGAGAATGTCAGCCTTTTCAGCATCGGCCTCTTTGAGAACAGAAGGGTCACCACCGCCACCCTCGATAACAGCAACATCGAGCTCTTCACTTATCCTTCTCAACTTCGCCCTGTCCTGATCGATGACTGTTACATCGACCCCTTCAAGGGTTAAGAACTTTGCTATCTGGTATCCTACCTCTCCTGCCCCTACTATTATTACATGCATAAAAAATTATATCATATATAGCCTTATAGCATGATGTCCAAAATGTTGTGATTGAATTATATGAGGAGGAATTATGAGGGCAAAGGATTTGATGATACCGCTTCAGGATTACTTGAGGCCTGATAACACCCTGAAAGAGGCTGTGAATCTCCTGAAGACGGCAAAAAGAGGTGAGGAGAGGGTAGGAGTAAAGGGTCTGCCTGTAATTGATGAAAAAGGCAGACTGGTGGGTATGCTCTCAATGAGGGATATATTGAAGGCTGTCTTCCCCTTTTATCTATCAATGATGGAACTGGGGGATTTTACGTGGGATGGTATGGTAGAGGGTATTGCAGAGAAATCATCTAACAGATTGGTACGGGATGTAATGAGTAAGGTTGTTGTAACTGTTAATGATGATGCACCCCTGATGGAATGCGTTGACCATATGATAAAGCACAATATAAAGAGGTTGCCTGTCATTGATAAGTCGGGCAGGGTAATAGGTATGCTCTACGAAAGGGATATATTTTTTGCAATTACGAATGCAATGCTTGAAGAAAACAAACAGGCCATCGATGAAAGGAATCAGGAGAAGAGATGACTCAGGGGGCTTCCGTGACTCAACCTTTTGTAATGGATACGACCTTTTTTATTGCCACGGCTGTATTCTTTATTGCCTATGCCATAATTGTATCTGAAAGGGTACACAAGACGATCGTTGCCATATTCGGTGCCGGGCTGATGCTTATACTTAAGATTATCGATCAGCACGAGGCATTTCATGTAGAGGAATTAGGCATTGACTGGAATGTCATATTTCTCCTCATCTCTATGATGATAATAATCAATCTTATGAGGCCAACAGGTGTATTTGAATATATTGCAATAAAGAGCGCAAAGTGGGGTAAAGGAGACCCCTTCAGGATAATGGCTATCTTTGCGGTTGTTACAGCTTTTTTAAGTGCATTTCTTGATAATGTTACAACGGTTTTGCTCATTACCCCTGTTACACTCCTCATAGCTGATGCCCTTGAGGTTGACTCTACTCCTTATCTTATATCATGTGCACTTGCTTCTAACATAGGAGGCACAGCAACCCTTATAGGTGACCCACCAAACATAATGATAGCCTCAAAGGCACAACTGGACTTTATGGACTTTATCTATCATCTTACACCAATTGTTATAGTAATCATGGTTCTTTATATCCTTGCCATCAAATTAATCTGGGGCAAAAAACTCAAGACTACAGATAACCTTAAGAAAAGGATAATGGAGATGAACGAAGATGAGGCGATAAAAGACCCTGTGATGCTTAAGAAATCGATTGGAGTCCTCTCCGTGGTGCTTATCGGATTTGCCTTTCACGGCGCCTTGCATCTTCAGCCAGCAACTGTTGCCCTTTTTGGTGCAGGGCTTTTGCTTTTGCTTTCAGGATCAAAGGAACCTCATCACATCCTGGCAGATGTGGAGTGGCCTACTATATTCTTTTTTATGGGTCTTTTTATCATTGTTGGTGGTGTTATAAAGGTTGGTTTGATTAAATGGATGTCTTTACAGGTCATTGAAATTACAAGGGGGAATCTTTTTTTGACCTCAATGGTAGTGATGTGGTTTTCTGCCTTTGCGTCAGCAATAGTTGACAATATACCTTATGTTGCGACGATGAACCCGCTTATAATCGACATGGCGAAACAATTATGGCCACATGAATCGGGGCTTAATCTTTTACAGCATCCTGAATTGATGCCCCTATGGTGGTCCCTTGCACTGGGTGCCTGTCTCGGTGGAAATGGTACAGCAATAGGTGCATCTGCAAACGTTATCGTAGTTGGTATTTCAGAGAAGGCAGGTAGAAGAATATCGTTTCTTAAATTTCTTGCCTATGGTATGCCTATAATGATTATGACTGTAATTGTCTCAACCCTTTATGTTTGGCTAAGATACTATGTTATCAAGTTTTAGCTCAATATGAAGAGGATAAATTTTTATTACAAACCAGGTTGCTGGTTCTGTGACCATCCCGCGTGGCCGGCTCGGCCAGCAGCGCAGCAAAGGCCTCGCCGTCCATCCCCACCGCTTCCGCCCACGCCGGTTGTCCGGCCGCCGTGAAGGCGTCGAAGTGCCGGTAAGCGTGGAGGGCGAA
>JBKBUB010000042.1:0-9249 GCA_046290925.1 Thermodesulfovibrionales bacterium
CGCCAAGGATTTCGGAGGTCTTTGTAATCTCCGTTTCGATGATACCAATCCCCTCAAAGAAGAGGTAGAGTATGTGGAGGCAATAAAGAGAGACGTCCGATGGCTTGGCTTTGACTGGCAGGAGAGGGAGTATTATGCCTCTGACTACTTCGAGAAGATGTATGAGTATGCTATTGAACTGATAAAGAAGGGAAAGGCCTATGTCTGTGACCTGAGCCCTGAAGAGATAAGACTTTACAGGGGGACACTGACAGAGCCAGGGAAGGAAAGCCATTACAGGAACAGGTCTATCCAGGAGAATCTCGATCTCTTCGAAAGAATGAGGGCCGGTGAATTCCCAGAAGGCTCAAGAACCCTAAGGGCAAAGATCGATATGTCATCAGGGAACATAAACATGAGAGACCCCGTAATGTATCGAATAATCCACGCCGAGCATCACAGAACAGGGAAGAAATGGTGCATATATCCAACCTATGACTATGCCCATCCCATATCCGACTCAATTGAAGGCATTACTCATTCCATATGCACTCTCGAGTTTGAAGACCACAGGCCCCTCTATGACTGGTTTCTCGAACAGTTAGGCATCCATCATCCAAGGCAGATTGAGTTTGCCCGATTGAACATTAGTAACACGGTTCTCAGCAAGAGAAAGCTTCTTAAACTCGTTGAGGAGGGATATGTTAATGGCTGGGATGACCCAAGGATGCCGACAATAGCAGGCCTCCGGAGGCGTGGCTATACACCCGAGTCTATCAGGAATTTCTGTGAAAGGATAGGCGTTGCAAAGAGGGATAGCCTTGTTGATGTTGCCCTTCTTGAGCATTGCCTGAGGGAAGACCTGAATAAAAGGGCAAAGAGGGTTATGGCTGTCCTAAGACCTCTCAGGGTTGTGATAGAAAATTATCCCGATAACATTATTGAAGAATTGGAGGCTATAAATAATCCTGAAGACCCTTCAATGGGTACGAGAAAGGTGCCTTTTTCGAGGATTATCTATATTGAAAGGGATGATTTCCGCGAAACGCCACCAAAGGACTTTTATCGCCTCGCACCTGGAAGGGAGGTAAGGTTAAGGTATGCCTACTTTATCAAGTGTAAGGATGTGGTTAAGGATAAGGATGGTAGTATTTTAGAGTTACGCTGCACCTATGACCCTGCTACGAGAGGTGGGGATGCACCTGATGGAAGAAAGGTCAAGGCAACACTTCACTGGGTTTCTGAAGCCCACGCCATCAAGGCAGAGGTGAGGCTCTATGAACACCTCTTTAAGGTGCCTGACCCTGATGAACTGGAAGATTTCAGAACAGGTATAAACCCTGAGTCACTCGCAGTGTTAAAGGATTGTTATCTTGAACCTTCCTTAGCCTATGCAAGACCAGGAGAGATATATCAGTTCGAAAGGATAGGTTATTTTTGTGTTGATCCTGATTCTGCAGAGGGCAGGCTCGTCTTTAACAGGGCAGTGACTCTCAAGGATACATGGGCAAAGATAGAGAAGAAGATAGGGAAAGGAACTTGAGGATAGCTTACCTCGATTGTTTTGCTGGTATAAGCGGTGATATGCTCCTCGGCGCCATAGTTGATACTGGTATCCCTCTCGTGAAGATAGAGGAGGCACTAAAGGCCCTTCCTTTTAAAGGTTACAGGCTCGGCGAAGAAAAGGTTAAGAGGTCTTTCATCAAGGCCACAAAGGTCACGGTAAGGGTCACTGAAAGGAAAAGGGTCTTTAGAAGGTGGGATGACATTAAGCAGATAATAAACGAGTCAGGACTGCCTAACCATATCAAAGAAAGGGGGCTCAGGATCTTTAAAAGCCTCTTTGAGGCAGAAGGAAAGATTCACGGAGAGCCTTATGATAAGGTTCATCTCCATGAACTCGGTGCCATAGACTGCCTTATCGATGTATTTGGTTCCCTGATTGGATTTGATCTCCTCGGTGTAGAGAAGGTCTTCTCCTCCCCTGTAAATCTCGGTAGTGGCCTTGTTAAGGGAGAACATGGTCTCATTCCCGTTCCATCCCCGGCAGTATTAGAACTCCTTAAAGACAGGCCTGTTTATTCCTCGGGACCATCCTTTGAATTTACAACTCCCACAGGGGCAGCGATCATTAAGGATGTAGTGAATGAATTCAGGGCCATGCCTTCAATGAATATTACCGGTTCAGGATACGGAGCAGGAACCATGGATTTCGAGGACTTCCCGAACACCCTGAGGATTATTACAGGGGAGGTCAAGAAGCATGGAGAGTCAGAGGTTGGTGAGTATATCAAACCAGAGGTTATCGTCATCGAGACGAATATAGATGATATGAATCCTCAGGTATATGAATATCTCGTTGAGAGGCTCTTTGAGGCAGGTGCTATTGATGTCTTTCTAACTCAGGTTATAATGAAAAAAGGGAGGCCAGGCATACTCCTTACGGTCCTATGCGAGGAGATTAATAAGGATGAGATAGCACGCATCATTTTTAAGGAGACTACAACGCTGGGCCTGAGGTTTTACAGGACAAAGAGACTGACCCTCGAGAGGGAGATAAGGACAGGCCATCATGGTAAGGATGAGGTGAGGATAAAGGTTGCAAGGTATGAGGGAAAGGAGAGAACGAATCCTGAATATGAGGACTGTAAAAAGATAGCCAGGGAAAAGGGTATCCCTTTGATTGATGTAATAAAGGAAGTAAAGGTGAAATGAAGAGGCTTCCTGACTGGATAAGGGTAAAGATAGAGGGGCTTCATGATACAAAACAGGTCCTGAGGAGCCATGCTCTCGCCACAGTCTGTGAGGAGGCACGATGTCCGAACATAGGCAGATGCTTCTCAAAACCAACGGCAACCTTCATGATCCTTGGTTCTCATTGTACAAGGAACTGTGGTTTTTGCAATGTCAAATCCTCTCTTCCATTGCCTGTTGACCCTGATGAGCCTGAAAGGGTCGGTATGGCTGCAAAGGAGATGGGTCTCCGATATGTAGTTATTACTTCTGTGACAAGGGATGACCTTCCTGATGGTGGAGCCTCACATTTTGCAAAAACTATACAGGCGGTTAGAAGACACCTCCCCTATTCAGGTATAGAGGTTCTAACGCCTGACTTTAAGGGAGATGTAAATGCCTTAAGGGTAGTTTTAGAGGCGAGGCCGGATGTATTCAATCACAATATAGAGACCGTGCCGAGGCTTTATAGTGAAGTAAGGCCACAGGCCGATTATAAGCGGTCTCTTACTCTTCTTAAGAGAGCAAAAGAACTCTCAAAGGTTGGTGAGTTCATCGAACCAGAGGTGAAGACGAAGTCAGGTCTGATGGTCGGACTGGGAGAGGAATTTGATGAGGTCGTGGCTGTTATGAAGGATCTGAGGGAATCGGGCTGTGATTATCTAACGATTGGCCAGTATCTGCGTCCTTCAAAGAAGAATCTGCCTGTCAAGGAATATATAAGGCCTGAGGTCTTTGATAGATACAGGGAAGAGGCCCTGAAACTCGGTTTTGAGGGCGTTGCCTCTGGCCCTCTTGTGCGGAGTTCAATGAATGCAGAGGAGATGTATAATAGAGCTCTGTTCTCTACTATTGACCTTGGGGAGTAAATTTTGCTTTACTAAAAAGCAGACGGGCGATTAGCTCAGTGGGAGAGCGCTGCCTTCACACGGCAGAGGTCGGTGGTTCGAAACCACCATCGCCTACCATTTAAATCCATGGAAAAAAAGGTCATATACTTCGAAAAACCAGGACGGGATAATACAAAAGACTGTCTCGATGTTGTAAAAAGGGCATTGACTGAAGACAGGTACAAGCATATCGTTGTTGCATCAACAACAGGCGAGACAGGTCTGCTCTTTGTTAAGGCCCTTAGGGAATTCAGGGTAAACACCGTTGTTGTAACCCATTCTTATGGCTTTAAAGAGGCCAATACTATCGAGATGCCCGAAGATATAAGAAGACAGATAGAAGACGAAGGCGGCAAGGTCTTCACAGGCTCAATGCCCACTCACTCGCTCGAGACATCCCTATCATCGCGGTTCAGTGGTCTATACCCAACCCTGATAATAGCCCAGAGCTTAAGGAGATTTGGAGAAGGCCCAAAGGTCTGCTGCGAGATCGTTATGATGGCAGTAGATGCGGGGCTCATACCAGAAGGAGAAGAGGTTCTCGCAGTGGCAGGGACGGCGAGGGGTGCTGACTCTGTCCTCGTTATAAGATCTGCTGCCTCAAAGAGATTCCTTGAACTAAAGGTCCTCGAGATCCTTGCCAAACCGAGAGTATAATACAATTCGCATCCCTGATTGGTTAAGGAAGACCGAACAAAAAAATTTTCAGGGATTAAGGACTACCGAAGGCTTTCTCGATAAGACCCTGAGGCATATCCTCTCCATAATAGAAGACACCATCTTTAATGAAAAGGCATCAAAGATGCATGGCCTTTTACAGTCTATCAATCCCCTATTAAAGATCTTGACCTTTTTAATATTTCTCATGCTTATTGCCCTCATGAAATCTCCCATTGAAATTGCACCATTTCTTATCCTCGGAATCTTTCTTGTAATTCTTTCAAGACTTTCCCTTTTATCTGTGCTCAAAAGGGTCTTGCCATTAATTCTTCTGACCTTCTTAATAGCCCTTCCTGCCTCGTTAAATATTGTTGTCAAGGGAAAGGAAATATTTATTCTCTATACATTTAAATCTTCACCGGGCATATTTGGATTTCAGAGAATAGCAATCACAGAGGAGGGGCTTATAAGCATGCTGACACTGATCATGAGGGTCTCTTGCTCTGTACTTTTTGTTATTCTTTTGACGACGACAACGAGACCTGATAGATTCGTAAAGTCTCTGACGGTTTTCGTCCCCGGGGTCTTTCGTTCTATCATAGGCATAACTTACAGGTATATCTTTTTTCTGGTGAGGAAAGTAGAAGAATTTGTGATGGGCCTTGAATCAAGACGGCTAAACAGTGTTAGATCCTCAGGCGGTAGGAAATGGGTTGCCTCAAGAATAGGCCTGCTATTTTCGATAAGCATGCAATTGAGTAAGGAATTGTCTCTTGCCATGCAGTCCAGGGGATACCATGAAAAAGAAGACAGAAAATCAGATGACAGAGAACAGAAACTAAATGACATCTGGCATCGGTCTTCCGACAGTCTGTTTAATATAAGGCATTCAAGTTTCCAATTAATAAACATTGCCTGGTTCATTTTTTCTATGGTCTTTGATGGGCTGATAATATGGAAGTTTTTAATTTAGAAAACATCTCTTATTCTTACAGTGATGGCAAAAGAGCTCTTAACGGAATATCCCTTGCTGTGAAGGAGGGCGAGGCCATCACTATAATAGGCACAAATGGGTCTGGCAAATCTACCCTCCTTTATGCCCTTGATGGCCTCTTAGAGCCTGAATCAGGAAAAATAACATTTTATGGTCTTCCAAAGGAAAGGGCCTTTCCAGGTCTCAGGCAGCGGATATCTCTGCTTTTCCAGAATCCCCAGGTTCAACTTTTTTCACTCACTGTATGGGATGACCTATGCTTTGGCCCTCTTCAGATGGGTTTAAGCCAGAGCGAGATAGAAAGACGGGTCGAGGATATAATGAACCTTTTAAATATCGGACATCTTCGGGATAGCTCACCCTGGAATCTAAGCGGTGGTGAGATGAAAAAGGTTGCCCTTGGCACATGCCTGAGCATAAACCCCGATGTTCTTCTCCTCGATGAACCCACATCAGGACTTGACCCAAGAAGCCAGGTTGAATTAATTGATGTGATAACAGCCCTCATTGGACAGGGAAAGACGATTATCACTGCTACCCATGACCTTGGTATTATTCAGGATATATCAGAGAGGACGATAGTCCTTGGTGAAGACCATAGTATCATCGCAGAAGGCAAGCCCTGGGACATAATAAGAGATTCTGAGACACTCCTGAGGGCCAATCTGGTTCACAAGCATATCCACAGGCATAACTGGTATCTTCATGAACACTCCCATGCTGGCATTCATGACCATGAACATATCCCTGAGATAAGTCTGGAGGGGATCAACTTTACAATCAGCGAGGAAGAATTTAGAAGATTGCTCATCCTCATTGAACACTGGAAGGAGCATAATATCGAGCATGCAGCAACTTATATCGAATGGGCAGAAAAGATAGGTGAGAAAAATATATCGGAGATGCTAAGGCAGATAGCCACTGCAACGACCGATATAAATCTAATCTTTGAGAAATTGCAGAGGATAATCAAACATTGATCCATAATGCGTTCTGGATTAAAACCAGAACTCAGGATACCTTCTGTTTTTTGAAAGATTATTTACCAGGAGGGCAACGATTAGCAGAATAAGCGCTCCAAGACCGGCCGGCAGAAAGGCATAGAGGAAACCGAGCCTGTGGATCTTCTCTCCGCCTATAACAGCAATCAATGCCGTTGCCCCACCAGGCGGATGTAAGGTCTTTGTAATGAGCATCGCTGCTATGGCGATGGATACTGCCATGGCAGATGCCAGCCACAGGGTATCACCAAAGGCCTGATAACAGGCCACACCCACAAGGCCAGAAATCACATGACCTCCAATAAGATTTCTCGGCTGTGCTAAGGGACTCTTGATTGCACCGTAAACAAGAACCGCTGAAGCGCCAAAGGAACCTATTAAAAGAGTCAGGTCTCTCGGTTCAAAATAATTCGATGATAGATAAGCACATATCCCTATCCCTGTTACACTGCCGAGCCATGACCATATGACCTCGCTGATTCCAACGCCTGGAGGGCTTTTTGCACCACCCTTCATCTTTGAGAGATAGTCCCTGATCATCTTATAACCCTGATTATATCAGCCCTCGATATGATGCCTATGAGTTTACCTTCACTATCAACAACAGGCAATCTCTTAATCCTCTTCTCATCGAGAATCTTTGCAATATCCCTTATGTCAGCATCAGCAGAGGTTGTAATGGCCGGTGATGTCATAATATCCTTTACATATTCTCCTCTTCTGGTTGATGGAACAGGCTCTCCTGAAAGGTATTTGAGAATATCCAGGAATCTACGTTCTCTCTTTAAACCTGCTCCAGCCAGTATGTCAGCCTCTGTCACGACACCTATTACCCTGCCGCTGTCATCTATAACAGGCATACCGCTTATCCTGTTCTCTGAAAGGAGCCTCGCTGCCTCCTTTATCTCTGTATCCCCTCTTACAGTCACGACCTTCTCTGTCATTATCTCCTTTACGATTACCTTCTTTAAAAGCCTTTCCTTCGCATGTCTGATGGCAAGGGTGTAGACCTTTTTCAGGTCTTCTTCAGTAATATCGAGATAGGCCTTCATCTCCTTCATGGCCTCTCTGAGGTCTTCCTCAGTAAATTCTATCTCTCTTTCTTTTTCCATACTTCTAAGGTAGTCTCCGATCCTGGTTTTCTGATATGATTTAAATCATAATGATGATATTAAAGCTCACAGGTGATAATCCCGAAGAACTTATCGATAAGGCGGTAGCGATAATCAATGGTGGTGGGATAGTTGCCTTTCCCACAGAGACATTTTACGGCCTCGGCGTTAGGTTTGATAGTCCTGATTCACTCAGGAGGCTTTATGAGATCAAAAGGAGACCCCGAGAAAAGGCGATGCCCCTTATAATAGGTGATACATCACAACTTAATTTTTTGGTTGATCCTGTATGGCTCAAAGAACTGCCTGTTGAAGTAAAGGGACTGATGGAAAGATACTGGCCAGGGCCTCTGACCTTACTGATGCCGGCCCGTTCAGGATTATCAGAATTCCTCATCGGCTATAATAAGACCATCGCTATAAGAATACCAGGGGAGTCCTTTGCCCTCCATCTCGCAAAAAAGGCAGGGTTTCCAATAACTGCAACGAGCGCAAATATAAGTGGCATGCCCCCTGCTGATGATGCTGAAAGGGTAATAGAATACTTTGATTATTCCTTGGATCTTCTGATCGATGGAGGCAGGACCCCTGGAGGGCTTCCATCAACTATTGTGGATGTAACAGGGGAAAGGTTGAAGATCGTAAGAAAAGGGGCAGTAAAGATTGAAGTTTAAATTGATTTAGTGAAAGGGTATTCTACCGACTTAGCCACTATTCCTGTTTTAACTCTGGCTTGTCTTTCCTTTCATCTTTTCCTGTTTCGTCCTTCAGGAACCTGTCTATCTTCTTATCTTTTGTTGATTCCTTGTACCTGTTTATATAATCAGTTGAGACATCCTTTGCCTCTTCCTGAGACCTAATGACGCGAGGCGTCAGAAGTATTATCAGTTCATTTCTCGTTGTCTCATCAATGGTGTTGCCAAAAAAGAAGCCCAGTATCGGAATCTTGCTGAGTATTGGTATTCCTGCCCTCGACTTGGTGGTATCCTCTCTAATGAGACCACCTATCACTATAGTCTCTCCATCCCTTGCAACGAGGTTTGTGGTTGCCTCTGTCTTTGTTATGGATTGAAAATCCTGACCTGCTATCTTTACACTTTCACCTATTCCAGAAACTTCTTGTGATATTTCCATCGAGACGAGACCGCTATCATTAACCTGTGGTTTGACCTTTAAGATGATACCAACATCTTTATATTGAACTGTTGATGTAATAGTGCTTGTCGGCGTCGTACCTCCTGTTACAGGCGTAGTTGTAGTCTGGGTCGCAATCGGTATCTGAGAGCCAACCTGAATCCTTGCCTCTCTGTTATCTGAAACGAGGATATGGGGTGCGGCAAGTATCTTTGCCTTTCCCTCAGCAGCGAGGGACTGAAGAAGGAGCTTAACATTTCCTGCCATATCATAGGCTGTGAATGTAAAATTAGGAGTCGTAATTGGTGAGTCGAGTTTCAAAGGTCCACTAATATTAACATCCCTGTTAAAGGGCTTTATGTTTGTTATCTTGAAATCGTTCTGTATAATCCATTGCATACCGAAATCGAGCTTATCCGTAAGGTCTACCCTCGCAATAAGACCCTCGATCATCACCTGTCGAGGGATAATATCTATTTTTTTGATGGTCTCTGAAATCAATGCATAGTCCTCAGGAGTGGCGAGGATGATTATTGAGTTTGTTACCTCATCGGGGAATATCTTAGTTATCTCCGAAACGAGGGCCTCACCTCCCCCAGCAGGCCCCATTGAGACCCTTGGCTGGGCAGGTGTCGGAGGTGGTTGTTGCTGTTGTTGTGGCTGTGTTCTTTGTTGCTGGGGAGTTGTGGTTGTTGTAGTTGTTGGTGTTGTAGCTGTTGGTCTTGCTCCAAGGAATATCTGCTGAA
>JBKBUB010000043.1:0-9228 GCA_046290925.1 Thermodesulfovibrionales bacterium
AATCTCGTCAGATTCGCATATATCAAAGGGGGTTAAGGCATTACTGTCCGGGATGCATTCCATTATATCGAGGTCATCATCAGAATTATTCCTTTCATGAAAGTCCTCGAATCTTAATGTAATTCTTGCATTGGCCCTATGGAGTGTTCTGTAATACTCATCCAGGGATAACTGGAGTGTCTCTGCAACCTCTTCATCCTCAGGTAACCTTCCCAGTTCCCTTTCGAGTTCATTATGGGCCTCCTTGATTGCCTTCATTTTTTTCTTTATGGATTTTGATGTATCATCCTGGCTCCTTATCTCATCGAGCATGGCCCCTTTTATCCTTAATTCAACAAAGGGCTTAAGGGGAGTGCCATTGTTTTTATACCTCGTAAGGGCATCGAGAAGGCCTACTATCCCTGCACTTATAAGGTCCTCTACAGTAAGCTGAGGTGGAAGCCTCCAGGAGAACCTGAAGGCAGTATACTTTATGAAGGGAAGGAAGTCCTTTACTATCCTCTCCTTCTCTTCTTCTGGGATCGGTTCTGTTGTAAGTGCCTCTTTCATTCCTTGCCTGTCCTAAAGATCAAATTTTACCCGACAACCTCTCTCCTGCCGAGACGAGATTACCGATAAAGAACTGGAGGTTTCCCTTAAGCTCTTTCTTCTTTTCTGCTTCAATCAGTTGTTTGGCTATATCCATAATCTGCTTTGAGGCAAGACAGTCAGGATAGGCAGATAAAAAGGCCTTCTGAGAACGAACAGCTTTCTGAACCGAGTAATCGAGAGGGATAAAACCGAGATAATTAATAGAGATATTCAGGAATCTCTCTGTTGCGATAGAAAGCCTCTTAAAGACATCTATGGCCTCTGTCTCACTCCTTACAGAATTAACGAGTACGTCAAAATCCCTCTCCTGATAACGGTTGGATAGAACCTTAATAAGAGCATAGGCGTCAGTGACAGCTGTTGGCTCTGGAGAGGTAACGACTATTATCTCCTGGGCAGCCACACAGAAAAAGGCAACATTCTCTGATATCCCTGCCGAAGTATCAATCAGGAGGGTGTCTATATCATGATCAAAGGAATCAAACTCCTCGAGTATCCTTAACCTCTGAAATTCATTAAGTGTTGTTAACTCCTGAACGCCTGAACTGGCAGGGAGGATCAGGATACCCTCGGGACCTTCAACTATGATATCCTTCAGGGACCTTTCGCCCTTAAGGAGGTGCTGAATGTTGTATCGTGGAGCTAAATGTAAAAGCACATCGATATTGCTCAACCCCAGGTCAGCATCAAAGACCATCGGTTTCCTGCCGAGCCTTTTCATAGCAAGGGCAAGGTTTGCAACAACATTTGTCTTACCAACGCCTCCCTTCCCGCTTGCGACCGATATAGTCATAACATTTTTTCCCCTTTCCTTTACCATATTCACCTCTTCATAGGTTTAAGGTTTAAGCCATGTAGAATATAAACCTCAGCCTTCAGGCTCTCGACCATTCAGTATTAGCCTTGCAATCCTGTCTATGCCTGGAAAATCTATATCATCAGGCACCTTCTGGCCTGTGGTTATATAGGCAACAGGCCTTTGATAGGTCATTATCATGTTATAGATATTTCCAAATCGAACAGCCTCATCTACCTTTGTGAAGGCTATATGATTTATCGGTAAGGTCCTGTAATACTTGTAAGCCTCAATCATGCAGTCACTGTCACTATTAGTGTTCATGAGTAGGTGGAGATCAAGGGGAAAGACAGAAGAGATTCCCTTATCTTCCGATATGACAGAGCATATGGTTCGAATTTCATTTATATATCCCTCATCCTTTGGATTCCTTCCTGTTGTATCAAGAAAGACAATATCCCTATCTTCTGAAAACCTCTTGAGCCCCTCTGTAAGCTCCCTCGCATTCGAGACCGTAAGAAGAGGGATACCCAGTATTCTGGCGTAGATCCTTATCTGTTCAGGCGCACCGATTCTATAAGTATCGAGGTTTATTATGGCTGGCCTTTTTCTCTTCCTAATAGCTTGTGCTGCAAGTTTTGCTATTGTTGTTGTCTTACCAACACCTGTAGGTCCGACAAGCATAATAGCCTGGTTTCCTGATCTTTCTCCGTGATTCTTTATCGTTTTAGAAATATCGCCTTTTATAACCTCCACTAAATCTTCTGTCCCCTTCGCCCTTTCACAGAGCCTCAGAGTGAACTCTTCTTTGATGCCCTTTGATCGGACAATATGAAAGATCTTCCTTTTATTCTCTGGGAGGGTTATCTCAAAGCCACTAAACTTCATCTCCTCAAGGGCACCTCTTATCTTCTCTATCTCCTGCTTTATCTCATCGAATGGGGGAGTAGATGATATGATGGGAGGAGCAGATGAGCCTTGATCCGTGAACCGTGACCCGTGAACCGTGACCCCTTCACCTCTTAACCTCTTAACCTCTTCACCTCCCCACTGGTCATAGTCCACTGCTGCTGTGACCTCTACATAGGACCTAAGACCTTTCTTCTCTTCAGATGATAATATAACCGCCTCCTCACTAAGTTCCTTCTTGACCATCTCGAGGGCCTCTGCAAATGTCTTTGCCTTGAACCGCTTAATCTTCATATCTCAATACCCCAGTGTTGAAGAGTTTTGCTGAGGCAGGTATCTCTGCCGTTGAAAGGACAATTATTGAAGGTAAGAATCTCTCGATAATCTTTCTCAAGAACCTCCTCACATAAGAAGAGCAGAGGATGATAGGTTGCGAACCCTTGAACTTGCCTTCTTTTATGGCCTTCTCTACAGATTTCATGAGTTTATTCACTACCTCAGGATTAATGGCGCCGCCCGAATCGATCGCCTCATTCAGGAGTCTCTCAAAACGCGGGTCGAGGGTCATGACGTAGAGATTTCCATCAGGAGAGATGTATTGTTTTGCTATGAATCGAGAAAGGGCCTGTCTAACATATTCAGTAAGGAGTTCTACATCTTTTGTCGTAGGTGCGTAGTCGAGGAGTGTCTCTAATATCGTAACCATATCATTTATCGGAACCCTCTCCCTCAGGAGATTCTGTAAAACCCTCTGAACTCCTCCGAGTGTCATCTGGGATGGAATGAGTTCGTCCACCAATTTGGGATAATTTTTTGTCACATTATCCAGTATTCCCTGTACTTCGGTTCGAGTGAGCAGTTCTGCTGCATGGGACTTAATCATCTCTGTAAGGTGTGTAACTATAACGGTCGGCACATCAACGACCATGTAACCCTTTGCCTCGGCCCTTTCTCTTTCTTTCTCATTAACCCAGTAAGCAGGCAGTCCAAAGGCAGGCTCTTTTGTAGGAATCCCCTCGATCTTCTCTGTCTTTTCAGCCTCTGAAGGCACGGCGAGGTAATACCCCATCATCACCTCTCCCCTTCCAACCTCAATCCCCCTTATGAGGAAGCTATACTCATGGGGCCTCAGTTGTAGATTATCCTTGATATGTATTGCCGGGACGACAAAGCCCAGTTCAGATGCCAGTTGTCTTCTCATGGCCTTTATCTTGTTAAGGAGTTCTGCACCTCCTGATTCAATGAGGGGGATAAGTCCATATCCTATCTCAAATGTCAAAGGTTCTATCTCAATGAATGTCTCTATAGGCGTCTCCTTTACCGGCGCCTCAACAACCTCTTCCTTTTCTTCAGGGACAGGTTTTGAAAGTATATAGGCAAGACCTCCTGATGTTGCCGAGAGTATGAAGAATGGCAAATGAGGTAGGCCTGGAACAAGACCAAGGATTACCATTATCCCTGATGCCGTGGCTAAGGCCTTTGGATTTATAAAGACCTGTCTCGTTATATCCCTGCCAAGGTCAGTATCTGTCCCAGCCCTGCTGACAACTATACCTGCTGCTGTTGATATTAAGAGGGCAGGCATCTGGGAGACCAATCCATCACCTATTGTAAGTATTGTATAGGTCTTTGCTGCCTCTGAAAGGGCCATTCCCTTCTGTAGGGTACCTATTAAGAATCCACCTATTATATTTATCCCTGTTATCATCAAACCTGCTATTGCATCACCCCTCACGAACTTACTTGCACCATCCATGGCACCATAAAAGTCTGCCTCCTGCGCTATAAGGTTTCTCCTTTTTCTGGCCTCTGCCTCATCAATGAGACCTGCATTGAGGTCAGCATCTATTGCCATCTGCTTTCCTGGCATCGCATCGAGGGTGAATCGGGCAGAGACCTCTGCGATCCTTCCAGCACCCTTTGTTATTACGACAAAATTGACTATTACAAGGATGAGGAAGACAATAAAGCCAACGGCATAATTACCACCAACAACAAAGCTACCAAAGGACTTTATTACCTGTCCTGCTGCATCAATCCCCTCGTTACCCTTAAGCAATATAAGCCTCGTTGATGCTATGTTTAAGGCAAGTCTGTAAAGGGTGGTTATAAGAAGGATCGATGGGAAAACAGAGAAATCGAGGGGCTTTCTGATGTATATGCCTGTCACGAGGATCACAATCGCCAGGGATATAGAAAATGAAAGGAGTATGTCGAGCATAAAGGCAGGTACAGGCAGTATCATTACACCAAGAACAGAGACAACCCCTGCTGCGATGAGTATATCACCCCTCTGCTGTATCAACTGAAGGAATCTCATGCGACACCCCTCATCCTGTAGATATGGGCAAGGACCTTTGCCACAGCCCTGTAGAGTTCTTCAGGTATGAAGGAGCCTATCT
This sequence comes from Thermodesulfovibrionales bacterium, assembly GCA_046290925.1. Classification (GTDB taxonomy): domain Bacteria; phylum Nitrospirota; class Thermodesulfovibrionia; order Thermodesulfovibrionales; family UBA9159; genus JBBIPQ01. Next base: position 4,699 of record JBKBUB010000043.1, read on the forward strand.
TCAGTTTATAGAGCGACCTTGCAAGGGGTTTATCCTCAACAACAGGGATGTTGTGACTTGTAGCTATCTCCTTTATCCTTTCCGCTACTAAACCTGCACCCTTTGCGATAACCTTTGGTGCATCCATATCCTCTTTCCTGTAAAGCAGTGCCACGGCTATATGCGTTGGGTTTGTTATTACTACCGTTGCCTTTGGCACCTCCTGCATCATCCTTCTTCTTGCCATCTCCCTCTGAATGCTCCTAATCCTTGATTTTATGAGTGGGTCACCTTCTGTCTCTCTGTGTTCCTCCTTTAATTCCTGTCTTGTCATCCTGATTGATCTCTCAAAACGCCATCTTTCAAGGATATAATCGATTACAGCTACAGTAAAAAATGTGGAAAAGCCATAAATTAAAGCCTTTGAGATTAGAGCGGATGAGAACTTCCATGACTCTTTAAGTCCCATGGCCATTGTCAGAGGAAGAAGGTCTATTGAGCTCTTTATGACTGCATAGAATAGGATAACCCCAGCGGCAAACTTAAATAAGCTTTTTAGTGTATCCGTGAGTCCTGTTAATGAGAAGAGCCTCTTTAATCCACCGATAGGATTAATCCTCTCAAGATCAGGAACGAAGGGTCTCATAACGAATCCTCCCTGTGAAAAGCCTGAAAGAAGCACAAGGGAAAGGGATATGATAAAAAAGGGAGCAAGTAGCAGGAACATCTCTGATGAGGCATACCTCATAACTGTAAAAGGCTCTCTTCCATACTGAAGGCTCAGGAGTTTACTCACGAGGTCTGAGAGATTTTTAATAAAGTAATCACCTGTAAGATAGAAGGCTAATATGATCCCACCTGCCCCTGCCATTGAGATGAGTTCTCGACTCCTCGGAACCTGGCCCTGCTCTCGGGCCTTCTGTCTTCTTCGGGGCGTTGCCTGTTCTGTCCTTTCCTCGAATCTCTCCTCTGCCATTTTATCTCCTCATTAATTCAATGGTCCTGAGCATCTCTTCCCTCATGGAGCTAAGGAGATTCCCACTAACATTCACAAAGACAGGCATGCTCAGTAGCATCACAAAGAGTCCGACAAAGATATAAACAGGATAACCAACAAAGAATATATTCATCTGCGGTGCTGCCCTGTAGAGGAAGCCAAAGAGGATGTTAGTTACGACCATTACAGTAACAACAGGGGCGCTCACCTTAAGGGCTATGATAAAAAGGGAGCCCGTGAGATTGATTATCTCTGGGAAGACCGATTTTACCGAGAAAGAACCTCCAGGCACCCATTCATAACTCCTCGCAAAGATATAGATCAGGTCATGGTGGGCATCCATGCTCAGAAAGAGTAGCATCAGGATAGATGAGAAGAGTCTCGCCACCTCTGTTGACTGGCCTATCTCAGGATTAAAGAATGTTGCTATAGAAAGTCCCATGGTGTTGCTCATTATCTGACCTGCCGTCTCGATAGCCAAAAAGACAGTTCTGGCAACAAGGCCCAGGGTTATGCCGATGAACAATTCCCTTATAACAAGAAGGGGTATCTCGTCCTCCTTTATCTTAAAATCAATAACAGGCGTGAGGACTGCAGCGATAGCCAGTATAAGACCAATCTTAAAGGCCGCGGGTATGGTCTTACTCCCGAAAAAGGGAAGCATTATGAGTATAAAACCTGCCCTTATAGTGATGAGGAGGAAGTTAGGTATGTATCTCGCTATAAAATCGATGTTATTCATCTTATGTATTGTGGAATCCTTTCAATAAGATTCGTTGTAAATGTTATCAGGACACCAGCTATCCAGGGAAAAAAGAAGAAAAGGCAGAGGAATACAGCTATTATTTTTGGCACAAAGGTCAGGGTAAACTCCTGTATCTGTGTTATTGCCTGGAAAAGACTTATTATGAGACCCACAAGGAGGCTCACTAACAGGGCAGGCCCTGATACCAGGAGAACGGTCTTTAATACCTCTCCTGAAAGGTCTCTAACAAGGTCAGTGGTCATTGAAAACTCCTCACTATCGAACCTACTACAAGGTTCCAGCCATCAACGAGGACGAACAGTAGGAGCTTGAAGGGTAAAGAGATCATCACCGGAGGGAGCATCATCATTCCCATTGAGAGCAATATGCTCGAAACCACCATATCGATTATGAGAAAGGGTAGAAAGATGAGAAAACCCATCTCAAAGGCGGTCTTCAGCTCACTTATCGCGAAGGCAGGGACTACAATCCTCATTGGAAGTTCCTCGGGCTTCTCAGGCGGGGTCTCTTTAGCGATCTTAAGGAAAAGGGCAAGGTCCTTTTCCCTTGTCTGTTTTAACATGAATCCCTTAACAGAGGGCTCTGCCTTCTTAAGAGCCTCCTGAAAGGTAATCTCCTTCTTCATATAGGGATTCACCGAATCCCTCATAACGACATCTACGGTTGGTGACATGACGAAGAGGGTAAGGAAGAGGGATAACCCTATGATTACAGGATTGGGTGGTATTTGCTGTCCTCCCAGGGCCTGTCTGAGAAGGGAGAGGACAACAACAATCCTTGTGAAGGATGTAAACATTACAAGTATAGCTGGCAGTAAGGACAGAAGTGTTATTAGAAAGAAAACCTCAACCGCCGAATCACCGATCTTCACCGAGACCCTCCTTAAGTCTCTTTAAGCTCATTACCTTTTTGCTAATATCCCTTATCTCCTCTGACTCAAAATCTGAGGCATTGTATCTCCTCAGGAGTTTTATATCTGCTGGTGTAACGCCGAGCAAGAGTATTTCTTCTCCAACCTTCATTGCTGTTATACCCTTTCTGGTTCCTAAGGGGTGGTAGGCTATTACCTTCATCATCTCATTCCTTGTCTGTTTCTTTCTGAGTAAAAAGGCAAAGAGAAATATAAGACCTAAGACAACACCGAGGGCTGTCATAACCTGCATGTAAAGGTCGCTCATTTGAGTTGCCTTATCCTCTCTGTTGGGCTTATGATGTCAGTAAGCCTCACACCGAATTTTTCGTTCACAACAACCACCTCTCCCCTTGCTACAAGCCTGTCATTGACGAGTATCTCCATTGGCTCACCAGCGATCTTATCGAGTTCAATAACAGAGCCCTGACCGAGTTGAAGGAGGTCTCTGATCAGCATCCTTGTCCTTCCCAGTTCTGCCGTTACCTCAAGCGGGATATCGAGGAGGAAATCTATATCACGACTGCTCGTTTCACTCTTTTCGTTCTTAAGCTCCTCAAAATTTGTATCACTCACCATCTCATTTTGTTTCTGCTCCATACAACCTCCTTTTTAAGGGATGATTCTCCTGATCTTTATGGCCTGGTTCCCCCTACTATACCCTGGGGTCCCTGCGAATCTTGCTCGTCCCTCAATCCTGACAATTATATCGTCTTCAACCGATTTGCCAAAATTTATGATGCTTCCAGGCCTCAGATTCTTAAGGTCCTTTAATGTGATCTCAACCTTTCCGAGTTCTGCAACTACCTCAACATAGGAATCAAGCAGTATCTCCTTCAGTCTCGCTACCCATCGCTGATCAATATCAAACTTATCGGCCTGAATGCCTGAATAAAGTTTCTCCTTTATGGGTTCAATCATAGAGTAGGGAATGCAGAAGAAGAGTTTTCCTGTGAAGTCCTCTACCTCCAGATGAATCTCTACCTTTATAACAATCTCACTGGGGGTAACGATTGTCACGAACTGAGGGTTCATCTCTGAACCGACATGCTCAGGTCTTATTGGAATAATGCCGCTCCAGGATGTGGCAAGGTCATTGAGGGCGACATTAACGATCCTTTTTATCACCCTCTGCTCTATTGAGGTAAAGGCACGACCTTCTGACTTGACATACCTTGCGCTGTCACTGCCAAAGAAGAACTCTACAAAGGCAAATACGAGGGGTGCCTCTATTACGAGGAGAGAATATCCCTTAAGCGGCTCCATCTTGAATATATTTATGCTCGATGGGAAAGGGACGGTCTTCATGAATTCTCCGAACTTTATAACCTCGACACCCTGGACAGATATATCAACGAATTTCATTATAAGGTTTGATACAGAATTTCTGAAAAATCGGGCAAACCTCTCATTGGCTATCTCGAGGCCTGGCATCCTCCCCCTTACGATGCGTTCCTGGCTCGTAAGGTCATAGGGCCTTACACCCGATAGTATCTTATCCCTGGCAGTCTCGGTATCTATCTCACCAGACTGCACACCCTTTAGTAGGGCATCGACCTCTTCCTGCGATAGTACGTCACTCATTGCATTACAAATTCTGTAAAATAGATATTATTGAACATATCTTTACCCGCTGCCTGATTAAGCCTCAGAAGAAGCTCATCCTTCAACTGTATCTTTCCTTCAGGACTGGATAAAGACTCCGCTGACTTGCTGCTTATGAGTGTTATTATGGCGTCTCTGAACTGTGGTACCTTTTCTGTTGCAGCAGGTTGTTGAGTTGCATCTGATAACTCAAGCTGCATCGTCACCTTTAGGAACCTTCCCTGCTCAGCAAGGTTCACAACAAAAGGGTCGAGGGGAATAAGGGCCGTCTTT
>JBKBUB010000044.1:0-9216 GCA_046290925.1 Thermodesulfovibrionales bacterium
CTACAAGATTCTATAAATATCTATCCGCTTATTCCCTAAATATTTGTGAAGTTTGGGTTTATAAATTTCTCTTGACAACATGAATATATTTTGATAGCATTTTGCTAATAAAACTTACTTAAGAAGGGAGGGATGTTTATTGTAAAACTAAAAATCTATTTTTAAGTTAACTTTAAGCTCATTTCTATATTCAGGAGGTGAGTATGAGTAAGGATGACAGTACAATCTGGGAGGGGTTAAAAAAAAGGGGAGTAACAAGAAGGGATTTTTTAAGATTTTGTACCTTAACAGCAGCTACTCTTGCCCTACCCTCGGGCATTGTTCCCAAGATAGTAGAGGCCTTAGAGAAAAAGCAGAGGCCCTACGTAGTATGGCTTGAATTTCAGGACTGTGCTGGCGATTCAGAATCGGCACTCAGGGCGTCAAGGCCTACCATCGCACAACTCGTCTTAGATGTCATTTCCCTCGATTATCATGAGACAATAATGGCACCATCAGGAAAGCAGGCTGAGAAATCCCTCATGGATGTAGTTAAGAATCAGAAAGGAAAATACATAACTATTGTTGAAGGTGCAATTCCTTTAAATGATGGCGGAGTTTATTGTTGTATAGGTGGCAGGACCGCCATCGATATAGCTAAGGAGGTCTGCGGAAATGCAGCCCTCACTATCAATGTCGGTTCCTGTGCGAGTTGGGGTGGTATTGCCAGTGCAAAGCCTAATCCTACAGGTGCTGTTGGGGTCGGTCAGGCAGTTCCTGGCATAACATACGCTAACCTTCCGGGATGTCCTATGAATGTTGAAAATCTAACAGCGCTCATAGTTCATTTCCTAACCTTTGGCAGCCTCCCACCCCTTGATGGCAGTCATCGTCCTCTTTTTGCACACAGTTCGTTAGGAAATGGGGAGACGAGGGACACAGACTTGGTTGGTGCCTTTATGAGATGGGTTGCAAAGGTCCCATGGCCTATTTTAACTGCCCGACAATAAGATGGAATGGCGGTACGAGTTGGCCTGTTCAGGGTGGACATGGTTGCATTGCCTGTGCAACAGACCATAACTGGGATCTGGCCTCACCCTTTTATAAGAGACTCCCGAAAGTACCGGGCTTTGGCATTGAAAAAACGGCTGATAAGATCGGTATTGGCCTCGCTGCAGCAGCCGCAGCAGGCGTGGCAGCCCATGCCATAGCAGGTTCGTTAAAAAAGAAAAAGGAAGAAAAGGAATAAGGGAGGGATAAATGGCAAAGATAGCAATTGATCCAATAACAAGGATTGAAGGACATTTAAGGATAGAAGCAAAAATCGAAGGGGGGAAGGTGGTTGATGCCTGGTCATCGAGCACCATGTTCAGGGGTATAGAGATCATCCTTAAGGGTCGCGACCCGAGGGACGCCTGGGCCTTTGCCCAGCGAATATGAGGCGTTTGAACAACGGTTCACGCAACCGCCTCGGTGAGAGCGGTCGAAGATGCCTTAAAGATAAAGATACCTGATAACGCAAGGATAATTAGAAACCTTATCTCAGGGATCCAGTATGTTCAGGATCATGTTATTCACTTTTACCATCTCCATGCCCTCGACTGGGTTGATATTGTAAGTGCCTTAAAGGCCGATCCTGCAAAGACCTCAAACCTTGCCCAGTCGATCTCTGACTGGCCTAAATCCTCAACAACATACTTCAAGTCAGTTCAGAACAAGATCAAGTCCTTTGTTGAAAGCGGCCAACTCGGCATATTTGGCAATGCCTACTGGGGGCATCCAGCTTATAAACTTCCGCCTGAGGCAAATCTCATGGCCGTAGCCCATTATCTCGAGGCCCTTGACTGGCAGAGAGAGGTTATAAAGATGCAGGCCCTTCTGGGAGCGAAGAACCCTCATGCGCAAACCTATCTTGTTGGCGGGATGTCAATTCCTGTTGATCCGAATAGCCAGAATGCACTTAATGCTGGAAGCATTGCCTTCATGAAAAAGGTTGCACAGGAGTCGCTGGAATTTGTCGAGAAGGTTTATATACCTGATCTACTCGCAGTTGCATCCTTTTATAAGGAATGGGCAGGTTATGGAGCAGGCGTTGGAAACTATTTATCCTATGGTCAGTTTCCGCTGGATAGCGAAAACAATACAGCTAATTGTTATTTCCCTAGGGGGATCATAATCAACAAGAATCTCGCAAAGGTCCATCCTGTTGACCATACCAAGATTGCAGAGTATGTCACACATTCCTGGTATGAATACAGGGAGGGAGATTCAAAATCAAAGCACCCATGGGAAGGAGAAACGAATTATAAGTATACAGGGCCAAAACCACCTTATGAGTTCCTCGATACAGACAAGAAATATAGCTGGCTTAAGGCCCCGCGCTATGAAGACCTGCCAATGGAGGTGGGCCCCTTATCGAGGATGCTCGTGGCCTATGCATCAGGCCACAAGAGAGTCAAGGAGGTAATTGATTCTGTCCTCAAAAAGCTCGATGTCGGCCCTGCTGCTTTATTCTCAACACTTGGAAGGGTTGCAGCAAGAGGTGTTGAGACACTTGTGACTGCAGAAATGCTCTCTGTATGGATAGATGAACTCGCTGCAAATATAAAGAAAGGTGACCTCAGGATTCACAACAACGAGAAGTGGGAACCATCGACATGGCCTAAGGAAACACAGGGATATGGTCTCTATGAGGCGCCAAGAGGTGCCCTCGGTCATTGGATAAAGATAAAAAACGGTAAGATAGAAAACTACCAGTGTGTTGTCCCCAGTACCTGGAATGGGTCTCCGAGGGATGCAAAGGGACAGAGGGGTCCCTATGAGGCCTCATTAATTGGGACACCTGTGGCAGATCCGAATAAGCCTGTGGAGATACTTCGAACTGTTCACTCCTTTGACCCATGCATGGCCTGTGCTGTTCATATCCTTGACCCAGAAGGTAAAGAGATAATAAAGATCAGGGTAGTCTGAGGAGGTGCTTATGCTTAAAAGGGTATATGTATGGGAATTTCCTGTAAGGCTCACGCACTGGATAAACTTCCTTTCCATAGTCCTCCTCTCCTTCACAGGGTACTATATTGGCAATCCGTTCATACATGCCGTTTCAGAGACTGAATACATCATGGGATGGATGAGGTTTCTCCATTTCGCCTTTGCCTATGCCTTCACAGTTAGTTTCTTCATAAGGATCTACTGGCTGATTGCAGGCAATGAATTCGCAAGCTGGAAGGCCTATAATCCCTTCAGCATTGAGAAGATAAAAGAACTCGTGGAGCTTTCGAGGTACTATCTCTTTTTAAGGAAAGAACCACCTTCAATCTCGCCAGGACATTCAGCCTGTGGTATTTACGCCTATCTCGCCCTCTTTGTACTCTTTGTCATACAGATATTTACAGGCTTTGCCCTTTATTCACAGAGCCATGTCGGAGGCCTTTGGAAGTTACTTGGCGGTTGGGTCTTCTTGATAATGGGTGAAGGATATGTCAGACTTATTCACCATCTCATAATGTGGTTCATTCTTGTCTTTGCTATAGGCCATGTTTATATTGGTTGGTTTCTTGACAGACAGGAAAGAAATGGCCTTATGAGTTCCATCTTCTCGGGTTATAAGGTAAAGGAGGAGAAATAGCCTTTTGAAGGTAGCCATTGTAGGGGTTGGAAACATACTCCTTCAGGATGAAGGGGTCGGGGTCCATGCAATTGAGAAACTCAGAGAGAGATTCGATTTCCCTGAAGATGTCGCAATCATAGACGGCGGAACGATGGGCCTTGACCTCTTACCCTTTATAGAAAACACCGATAAGTTACTCCTCGTCGATGCCATTGACCTCAAAAAGAAGCCAGGCGCTATCGGGATTATCGAGGATAAGGATATACCTGCTGTTATCAAGACAAAGATATCGCCCCATCAGATAGGCCTTAATGATCTCCTCTCTGTGATGAGGCTTCTTGAAAAAGAGCCAGAAAGTATCACTGTAATCGGGATTCAACCAGGGAGTATTCAGACAGGCACTGAATTGTCAGCACAGGTAAGGCAAAACCTCGATGACCTAATAAGTGTTATAATAGACAAACTCAGGCAATGGGGTGTAGAGGTAAAGGATGTGTCTCGCCGTTCCATCTAAGATAGTAGAAATAAAGGATATGATGGCAACTATTGATGTCCGGGGTGCTCGGAGGGATGTAAGCCTTCTCATCCTTCCCGAGGAAGTAGAGATTGGCGACTATGTACTTGTCCATGCAGGATTTGCGATTCAAAAGGTGGATAGAAAGGCTGGGGATGAGGCCATCAGGCTGCTAAATGAAATAATTAATCTGGATGAAATTAAGGGGTGAAAAGATATATCCTTGCCATATCAGGTGCCAGTGGTTCTATTATAGGCATCAAGGTTCTTGAAAGTCTCATTAAGGTCTCGGAAGTTCATCTTATAATCTCGTCAACTTCCTTCTCAATAATCAAAGAAGAAACAGGGTTAAGATGGTTCTCAAAGAATGAAAGAGAGATAGAGAGAAGGATAAGGAAATACCTCGGTACAGAAAGGCTTCATTATTATAATGAGTTAGATCTGGCTGCTCCAATATCGAGTGGTTCTTTTATCACGTCGGGGATGCTTATCGTCCCATGTTCAATGAAGACACTCTCTGGCATAGCTAATGGATATGCCAATAACCTTACGGAAAGAGCGGCAGACGTCACTATTAAGGAGGGTCGCCCTCTCCTTCTATCCCCCCGCGAGATGCCTTTGAGCGCAATTCACCTCGAGAATATGCTGAAACTTGCAAGACTGGGAGTCAAGATTGCGCCGCCCATCCCTGCTTTTTATCACAGGCCAGAAAAGATTGATGATATAATAGACTTCATCGTCGGAAAGATACTCGACAGTTTTAATATAGAACATGAGCTATTTAGAAGGTGGAGTGATTAAGGTTGACTTTTTAGCTCAATTTCTTTTATTTTATAAGACTTTGAATTTATTAATCTTTTGAGGTGGTGAAGAGATGAAGACGCAGTTTGCAAAAAAGGGAGAGATTGAACGTAAGTGGTATATCCTCGATGCAAAGGAACTGGTCCTTGGAAGGCTCGCATCAAAAGTAGCTGCCTATCTGAGGGGAAAAACCAAGCCTGTTTTTACACCAAATGTGGATACAGGGGATTTTGTTATTGTTGTTAATGCTGATAAGGTGAGGCTTACAGGCAGAAAACTGGATGGAAAAGTCTACTATCACCATTCGGGTTACCCTGGCGGGTTGAAGGCTGAAACAGCAAAGGAGCGTCTAAACAATAACCCTGAAAAGTTAATAATTGATGCTGTGAAAGGCATGCTACCCAAAAACAGGCTTGGAAGGGCTATGTTAAAAAAATTAAAGGTTTACAGGGGAGAGGAGCATCCTCATGCAGCACAAAAACCTGAAAAATTAACAATACAATAAAGGAGTTAGGTATGGCAGAGATAAGATATACAGCCACAGGAAGGAGAAAGACCTCGGTAGCCAGGGTAATAATGAGGCCTGGCAGTGGTCAGATTATAGTTAATAAAAAACCGATCGAGACTTATTTTCCAAGGGAGACTCTCAGGATGATGATAAGGCAGCCTCTTGAGCTAACAGGCATGATAGGCAAACTCGATATAAGTGCGAACGTGGATGGCGGAGGCCTTTCAGGTCAGGCAGGTGCCTTAAAGCACGGCATATCCCGTGCCCTCGTATTAATGGATAGCGACCTCAGGTCAAAGTTGAAAAAAGAAGGGTTTCTTACGAGGGATCCGAGGGAGAAGGAAAGGAAGAAGTACGGACAGAAAGGCGCCAGGAAAAGATTCCAGTTCTCAAAGAGATAATGTGTTAAAGGTAGCAATATGTGGTGGAAGTGGGTATGCCGGTGCTGAGCTATTAAGGATACTCAGCTTCCATCCCGAGATTGAAATAAAGGTTGTAACATCAGAGAAATGTGCTGGAAAAAGGGTCTCAGACCTTTTTCCCCATCTTGCACGGTACAGTAATCTCATTTATGAACCTCTCATAAGGGAAGAAATCTTATCGAGGGCTGATCTCTTTTTCATGGCCCTACCCCATGGAGCCTCTCAGGAAGCTGTTCATTTCCTTTTCTCAAAGGGTAAAAGGGTCATAGACCTTTCTGCTGATTACAGGCTGAGAGATGCTTCTGTGTATGAGGGCTGGTATAAGACACCTCACAGATTCAAGAATACCTTGAGGAAGGCTGTTTATGGACTGCCTGAGCTTAAAAGGAAAAAGATTGCCAGGTCTAACCTAATTGCAAATCCAGGTTGTTATCCCACAGGAGCCATCATCGGGCTTTATCCTGCCATTAAAAACAAGATTATAGATGTTGAATCAATTGTAATAGATTCTAAATCAGGGACATCAGGAGCGGGCAGAAAGTCGGATATATCCTTTTCCTTCTGTGAGGTTAATGAGGGATTTAAGGCCTATGGTATTACAACGCACAGACATACACCTGAGATCGAACAGGAATTATCAGTCATAGCAAAAAGGGATATTAAGATTAATTTTACTCCTCATCTTGTTCCTATAGATAGGGGCATTCTCACAACAATATATGCAAGGATTATAAAGTCTATCGAGACAGAAAGGGTTCTCGAATTATATAGAGAAACTTATAAAAAGGAGCCTTTTGTCCGTTTACTCGATGTTGGTAAATTCCCGAATGTCAAAGATGTAAGGGGTACAAATATCTGCGAAATAGGCATAATTGTGAATAAAAGGACAGGAACACTCATCATAGTAACAGCTATTGACAATCTCGTTAAAGGCGCATCAGGTCAGGCAGTTCAGAATATGAACATAATGATGGGTTTCCCAGAAACCGCGGGTCTCGATTCTATAGCCCTTTTCCCTTAAACTGCTTCAACAGAAGAGATCTCTGGCACCCTTTGTTTTAATGTAGCCTCAATACCTCTTTTTAGAGTTAGTATTGACATAGGGCAAGTGCCACAGGCCCCAACGAGTTTGACCTTTACAATACCATCAGGTGTTACATCAACAAGCTGAACATCGCCTCCATCTCTCTGCAAGGCAGGTCTTATCTGACTTAGTGCCTCCTCAACTTTACTCTTATCTAACATCCTTCCTCCTCCTAATTAAATATTTAATCAACTCTATCATAGGATCTGAACCTTTGTAAAGTCTAATATACCGCAATGTTAACCCAAACGTTGCAAAAAATTATCCTAAATTTGGAGGTATGCCAGCCTCCAAATTTATGCAACATTAAGGTTAAGTTAGAAACAAAGGTGGGTGGCATGCTGTAAAGCCTTCTCAACCACCCACCGTTCTTATCGCAAGTAAGTTAATAATAAGGGGATTCGCCTGTTGTGATTAATGTTTAGCTACCCCCTTTTCAGCCCTTAATTTAGCTGCTTCGTCTTTTATCTTCTGCAGTGTCTCCTTCATCGGTGCCCAGCCATACCAATGCATGTAATCAGGATTCATGTGGAAAGCTCCCTGGAAGGTTCTCATCCTGTATTCGAGGAACATCAGGTACAGGTCCTGTTCAATAGAACTCTTTGCCTCATAAAACTGAAGGAGATCAGGGGCTGTTGTCCAGTTTGCGGGTTTCTTTAAAATTCCATCTTTGTAAAGACCCTGAACAATCCTAATAGCCTCGGCAAAGATCTTGTCCACATCCTTAATTACCATGTCACCAGCCTCAAGCTGTTTTTTTGCATATGAGGCTCCGTGGCACTTTGCACAGACATTAATCATTTTCTCTCGTTCCTTTTGAAACTCTTCCTTAGTCAGGCGAGCTACCTTCCCAGCCTTCACAACATCAAGCCTTGCTGTTGGATTTCCCTTTTCATCAAGGACACCAAGGGCCTGAAGTATAGTTACCCTGTCATTAAGCCAATCCTTATCATCTTCTGGTAGTCTCAATGCAAGAAATCCCCAGGCTGTCATAACAGCATGATCGCCATTCTGCATATGGCAGGTCTGACAAGTAGGTGCCCTTTTACTCGATGGACCTTCAATCTGCCATATAGTGCCATGTTTTGAGGTCGACCACATCTCCCACTGGGGATGGTCAAATCCCATGTGGCAGGTCTGACACGCCCTTGGGTCAAGCGCCTCTGACTTTTTAAAGGAGTGTCTCGTGTGGCAGGCATCACACTGTGCATTTCCGTAACGATACTGGGGCTTTTCGGCATCAGTCTTAATACCAATCTTGTGACAACTCGAGCATCCCTTGTATCCTTCCCCTACAACAGCTTTTGGTTGATGAGCCCACATCGGCATAGCACTGGAGGCTATCCAGCCGAGATTATGCTTACCTGCCTTGAATTGCTCTACCTGTTTTTGATGACAACCAGCGCAGGTCTCTGGGGTAGGCATCTTTGCAAGTTTTGCATCATCCATCTTCTTATGATCAGAGCCGTGGCAGGATGAGCAATCAACTCCCTTTTTAGACATCTTACCATCAAGGTGCTGTTTTACGACGCCTGGAGTCACCTTTTTGTGACAATCAATACATTCGCTCTTTGTAGCAGCCTCGGAAAGGCTAAAGAGCAGTAATGTTACAATAGAGACAAACAATACAAAAGCTTTCACTTTCTCCCTCCTTAATATTGATTTTGATTTTAGCTTTAAACCTCTTTGCCTCCTTTCTGCCCCATAATCTCTTACCTTCCCTGAACTGCTGCCTATTAATCTTATTTCAAAATTTATTAACAGAATATGATATAAATCATATTCATTAGGTTTTTGGATAAAATATCACCCAATGGGTGAAAACAAAAATCTTCAAAAAGGAGGCTTTCAATATGATAAAACAAAATCTTTACCATTCAAGATGGGTTTTCAAAGGAGGTAATAACACCGAGGGGGGCTTGCAATCTATTCAGAATTTCTGAGGTGTTTTGGGATAAAGGGGATATAGATAGGTTCATGCCTGAGCCTGGTTCAAACAGGGGATACAAGGCGTGGCAATATATTGAGCCTATGCTTTTGATGTTAATAGGAGGAGGCAGACATATAGAGGAACTGAGGGAGATCATAGAAGATGAAGGTTTAAGGAAGTTAACAGGGATGACCGAGATACCATCTACATCAACGATAGGGGACTGGTTAAGGAGGCAAGGCAGTGGTGAAGGGCTTACAGGGATAAAGGCAGTAATAGATGAGGCAAATAAAAAGGCATTAAAGAAGGACAACAATAAAGAATACACCCTTTATTCTGACCCTACGATAATAAAAGCAGAGAAGTAT
>JBKBUB010000045.1:0-9209 GCA_046290925.1 Thermodesulfovibrionales bacterium
GTTACATTGCCGTAGATTATTCTATCAATGAGATTGCCCATAGCACCGCCAAGGATTAGGGAATAGGAAATCCTGTCCTTCTTGTCTCTGATGAGGAGATAAAAGACAGCAATGATTGCGGCAATAGATATGATGATAAAAGTGATATTACCAAATCCCCTGAAAAGACCAAAGGCGGCTCCCACATTTCTTATATGGACGATCTGTAAAAAAGGTAGGACCTCTATCGCCTCGTTGGGCATTATCGTTGTCCTTACGAGATGTTTTGTGACTTGATCCGCTAAGATGATGAAAAGGGATAGCAATAGATAAATCATCACCCTTTAAGGACCCTGTAACACCTGTGGCATAATTCAGGGGCATCCTCAAAGGAGCCAACGGTATCACTCCAGTTCCAGCAACGTTCACACTTGCTGCCAGGGGCATGTTCGATAATTATGTAGAGATCAGGGACCTCTTCACTCTTGAATGCCTTATCTTCAGGCTCCTCATCAGAGACCTCAACTGCCGATACAATGAAAATAGTGGGCAGAAGGTCTTCGTATCGTCTGAGCAGGTTATAATCGTCTCCCCTCAGGAATATCTTTACCTTTGCCTCCAGGGAGTTGCCGATATACTTTTCCTGTCTCTTTATCTCCAATGCCTTGTTTACCTCATCCCTTACCGCAATGAGCCTTGCCCATCTATCTTCAAGATCAGTGGCAATGTACCTATTATCAGGTAAGGGAAAATCTGAAAGGAAAACGCTTTCTTCTTTCTTTCCAGGCATGAAACTCCATATCTCCTCAGCAGTGAATGAAAGGATTGGTGCCATAAGTCGGGTCATAACAGATAATACCTGATGTAAAACCCATTGAGCAGCCCTTCGCTCCAAAGAGTCCCTCTTAAAGGTGTATAACCTGTCCTTGAGTATGTCGAGATAAAAGGAACTCATATCAACAACGCAGAAATTATGTATGCTATGGTACACAAGGTGGAACTCAAACCTCTCGTAGGCCCCAGTTACCTTTTTTATAAGACCCTGTAGCCTCGACATTGCCCATAGGTCTATTTCTAAGAGATGCTCAGAGTAATCCTTGCTATCAAAGTCATTCAGGTTTCCCAGGAGGAATCGAGCAGTGTTTCTGATCTTTCTATAGGCCTCAACGAGGCGGTCAATTATCTCCTTTGATATCCTCACATCCTCTCTGTAATCCTCGGCAGAGACCCATAATCTGAGAATCTCTGCACCATTTTTATTTATTATGTCCATAGGTGCAATGACATTTCCCAGGGACTTTGACATCTTTTTACCCTGACCATCAACAACAAAGCCATGGGTCAAAACAGTTCTATAGGGTGCTTTCCCTTTTATTCCTACAGAGGTTATCAATGAACTCTGAAACCATCCTCTGTGCTGATCGCTTCCCTCAAGATACATGTCAGAGGGCCAGGATAGTCTATCATCCCTTGAAAGCACGGCGGCATGACTTACCCCTGAGTCAAACCAGACATCAAGGATATCCATCTCCTTTTTAAAGGAGTTACTATCACAGGCCTTGCATCTATATCCTTCTGGGAGGTATTTCATAGTATCATCAGTAAACCAGATGTCTGAGCCATGTTCCTTGAAGGCTTCTATTATCTTGTTAAAGACTGACTCATCATCAACAAAAGTTCCGCATTTAGAACAACTGATAAGCGCAATGGGCACGCCCCAGGCCCTCTGTCTCGATATGCACCAGTCAGGTCTGTTAAGAACCATACCGTATATCCTATCCTTACCCCATGATGGTATCCAGTTGACTCTCTCTATCTCATCAAGGCATTTCTCTCTCAGATTATTCTTCTTAAGAGATATGAACCATTGCTCAGTGGCTCTGAATATCACAGGTTTCTTACACCGCCAGCAGTGAGGATAGGAATGGGTTATCTTTTCCTCTTTGATGAGGGCGTTATTCCTCTTGAGTATTTCTATTATCAATGGGTTTGCCTTGAATACAAAGATACCCTTTAGTTCTGACCCTGCCTGATCAGTAAATCTTCCATGGTCATCTACAGGTGCATATATATCGAGGCCATACCTTATGCCTGCCTCATAATCATCCTCGCCATGACCTGGCGCTATATGGACTATGCCTGTTCCTTCCTGGGCGGTAACAAATTCTCCGAGTATAACAATAGAATCCCTCTTTATAAAAGGGTGTTCAGCCTTTATACCTTCAAGATCCTTGCCTTTATATTCTGCTATTATCTTTTCCTCAGGAAATAGCCTTTCCTTCAGGTTCTTAGCAATTATCAAGACATCATTATTATGGGAGACCGCAACATACTCGAATTCAGGATTAACCGCAATGGCAAGATTTGCAGGCAATGTCCAGGGCGTTGTTGTCCAGATGAGGAAGTAGACATCCTTACCCTTCAATCCCGAAAGAGCATCATCCTTTAATTTGAACCTCACATATACTGAAGGTGATTCCTTATCAGCATACTCAACCTCCGCCTCTGCGAGGGCGGTGACACAGGAGGGGCACCAATGAACAGGCTTTTTCCCTTTATATACATATCCTGCCCTGACAAAATTAAGAAATTCCTCTGCAATAGCTGATTCATAAGCCTCTGTCATTGTGAGGTATGGTCGTTCCCAGTCTCCGAAAACTCCGAGCCTCTTGAATTCATCACGCTGGATATTTACATACTTCATGGCATATTGCCGGCATAATTGCCTCTTTTCAGGTATGCTGGTCTTATCCTTTTTGTCCCCAAGATTCTTGTCTATCTGTAACTCAATTGGAAGACCGTGGCAGTCCCATCCTGGCACATAGGGTGAATAGAAACCATTCATGGACCTGAATTTTACAATAATGTCCTTTAATATCTTGTTCAGGGCATGGCCGATATGGATATTGCCGTTTGCATAGGGAGGGCCGTCATGGAGAATATAATGCCCCTTTCCTTTATTCTTCTCCTGTATCTTTCTGTAGATGGCCCTTTCCTGCCAGAAGGCAAGTATCTGTGGTTCCCTCTGGGAGAGGTTGGCCTTCATTGGGAAGGCTGTCTCCGGTAAGCATAGAGTATTTTTATAATCAATGGGCATTGATAAAATTACCATTTAAAAGGTTTTGAAGTCAAGGTTTGAGGTTTGCTGTCTGTTTAGGCTTACAGTTGAAATCCTGTTTACAAATTGTGTATGATAGTGGACACTTTTTTTAGGAGGGACGTATTAAGGTCAAGATTAGAGGAGAGATCTTTTCATTGAACCCTGAGGAGGCAAAGGCAAGATTGAGAGAAGAAGGTGTCCTTGCCATCAGAGGGGGAGGTTTTTTGTTTGATCTGAACATGATCGATAACCTCGACCCCGAGACAGAGATTGAGGCAGTGGCATTCGAATCAAAAGAGGGGAAAGAGATCTACCGTCACAGCACCTCCCATATAATGGCCCATGCCGTAAAAGAACTTTTTCCAGAGGCAAAACTTGCCATAGGCCCTGCCACAGAGGATGGTTTTTATTACGACTTTGACCTGCCGAGAGCATTGACACCTGAAGACCTCGAGAGGATTGAAAATAAAATGCAGGAGATTATAAAGAAAGATTCTGCCTTTAAGAGAAGAACTATCTCCAGAAAAGAGGCCATAGAATTATTCAGAAAGGTAGGAGAGGATTATAAGGTTGAGATCCTTAATGAGATAGCAGATGATACAGTCTCCATCTATGAAGAGGACAATTTCTTTGACCTATGTCGTGGTCCCCACATACCATCAACAGGTATGATAAAGTGCTTTAAGCTTCTCAGTATAGCAGGTGCATACTGGAGGGGTGATGAGAGAAACAGGATGTTACAGAGGATTTATGGTACGTCCTTTACCAATGAAAAAGACCTCAGGGAATATCTTACCTTTCTTGAGGAGGTTAAAAAGAGGGATCACAGGAGGCTTGGCAAGGAACTCGACCTCTTCAGTGTCAGTGACGAGATTGGAGCAGGCCTGATATTATGGCATCCAAAGGGAGCATTAATAAGAAAAACGATAGAGGACTTTTGGAGAGATGAACATCTGAAGGCGGATTATAATATCCTATATACACCTCATATTGCAAAACTAAATCTCTGGAAGAGGAGCGGCCACTGGGACTTTTATAGGGAAAATATGTATTCTCCCATGGAGATCGAAGGGATAGAGTATGAACTAAAGCCGATGAATTGTCCCTTCCACATTCAGGTTTACAAGAGTTCCCT
The DNA here is from genome assembly GCA_046290925.1 of Thermodesulfovibrionales bacterium. GTDB lineage: Bacteria > Nitrospirota > Thermodesulfovibrionia > Thermodesulfovibrionales > UBA9159 > JBBIPQ01. Next base: position 4,215 of record JBKBUB010000045.1, read on the forward strand.
GAGAAGTTACAGAGATATGCCAATAAGATATGCTGAGTTAGGAACTGTTTATAGATTCGAGAGGTCAGGTGTCCTCCACGGGTTACTGAGGGTGAGGGGGTTTACTCAGGATGATGCCCACATCTTCTGCAGGGAAGACCAGATAGAGGATGAGATCTTAAGGGTATTGGACTTTACGCTTTTTATACTCCGCACCTTTGGCTTTGATGAATATGACATATATCTTTCAACAAGACCTGAGAAATTTGTTGGCACCCTCGAAAACTGGGAGAGGTCAACAGAGGCGTTAAAGAGAGCCCTCGATATAAAGGGTCTATCCTATAACATCGACCCTGGTGAGGGTGTATTTTATGGACCCAAGATTGATATTAAGGTGAGGGATTCCCTTAGAAGGGCATGGCAATGCAGCACTATTCAGGTAGATTTCAATAATCCTGAGAGGTTTGATGTTACATACAGGGGCAGTGACGGTAAGGAGCACAGGCCTATAATGATTCACAGGGCCCTTATGGGATCTCTGGAAAGATTTTTTGGTATCCTTATAGAACATTATAGTGGCGCCTTCCCATTGTGGCTTTCGCCTGTCCAGGTCGCTATACTTACGATTGCGGAAAGGCATGCTGATTATGCTAAAGCGATAGCCGCAAGACTCAAGACAGAGGGTATAAGGGTAGAATTAAATGTAGATAATGAAAAGATAGGCCATAAAATAAGGGAGGCCACTATCAGAAAGATTCCATACTCTATTATAATAGGTGATAAGGAAATATCTGAGGGCAGGCTTTCTATAAGGAGATTGAAAGGAGATGCCATGGGTCCTCTTACAGAGGAGGAATTTATTAGGCACTTAAAGGAAGAGATAAAGACCAGGAGGTGATAATATAGGTAAGGAAATTGGCAAGGATATAAGGATTAACGAAAAGATAAGGGCTACCAGTGTTAGGCTTATTGATACTGACGGTAAACAACTGGGGGTAATGTCTGTTAAAGAGGCCCTGAGATTGGCAGAAGACAGGGGACTGGACCTTGTGGAGGTCGCACCTAATGCAGAGCCACCGGTATGTAAGATAATGGACTTTGGAAAATATAAATATCAGCTCAGTAAAAAACATACGGTGAGGAAAACTATCGAGGTTAAGGAAATAAAGATAAGGCCACAGATTGACCTGCACGACCTTGAATTGAAGGCTAAAAATATCAGGCGTTTTCTCGATGATGGAAACAAGGCAAAGGTCACGATGTTCTTTAGAGGAAGGGAGAGGGTAAGGCCTGATCTCGGGATGAAGGTTTTTGAGAAGTTGACAGAATTGATAACTGGGAAATATAGTATAGAACAGTCACCAACGCTTGAGGGCAATCATATAACTATGGTAATAGCGCCGTCGAGCAAATGATGGTCGGTTAGACTGGCTCATGATGAAAGGAGGACAGAATGCCAAAACTCAAAACACACAGAGGAGCGGCAAAGAGATTTAAGGTTACAGGTACAGGAAAGATAAAGAGAAACAGGGCAAACAGGAGACATATCCTGACAGGCAAGCCCTCAAAGAGGATGAGGGCACTTAGAAAGAGTTCTCTCGTTAACGAGACGGAATACAGGAATATAAAGAGTTTGTTGCCCTACATGTAAAAACATTAACCCAAATGATGCAGATATTGCTCAAAAATTTTTTAACTCAATGATTTTATTCGGTGAAGAGGTTAATAAGTGACGAGATTAAAGAGATTAAAAAGCCCATTTACCTATTCACCCATCTGTAAAATCTGTAAAAAAAGGAGGATATAAATGCCGAGAGCAAAAGGTGGTTTTAAGACACGCAGGAGGAGAAAAAAGATCCTCGAAAAGGCAAAGGGTTATTATGGTGCCAAGAGCAAACTTTACAGGATAGCTACAGAGTCTGTTGATAAGGCCCTTAGGCATTCTTACAGGGACAGGAGGGCAAAGAAGAGAGAGTTCAGATCACTATGGATAGCAAGGATTAACGCTGCCGCGAGAGCACTTGGACTCACCTATAGCCAGTTCATGTCAGGTATAAAAAAGGCGAAGATTGGTCTTGATAGAAAGGCCCTCGCTTACATTGCCTATAATGACCCACAAGCCTTCGGTCAGATAACGGATACCGTCAAAAAACAACTTGCGTCGTAGATAGGCAAAAGGCTGCGGGCGATAGCCTGACCTCTGAACTTGAAAGCCTGTAGCCTTGCCTGCAGCCCATTAAATCATGATAGCAGAGATTGAGGATATAAAAAGGTCTTTTATTGAAGAACTGGCCGTGGCCTGCTCTTCACAAGATATTAATAACCTGAGGATAAAATATCTCGGTAAGAAGGGAATCCTCTCTTTAAAACTAAAGTCCCTTTCACAACTTCCTCCCGAGGAAAGGCCTGCCTTCGGACAGCAGATAAATGAATGTAAGCGATTTATGGAAGAGGAGATAGAGAAACGAGAGGCCTTTCTAAGAACCGAAGAGCGTAAAAGAAAAATAGCCCAGGAATATATTGATATAACCCTTCCAGGCAAGTATATCCCCCCTGGAAGATTACACCCTATAACCCAGGTGATGGGAGATATTATTGAGATATTCACAGGTATGGGGTTTGATGTTGAGGTGGGGCCTGAGGTAGAACTCGACTACTATAACTTTGAGGCTCTGAATATACCAAAGGACCATCCCGCCAGGGATATGCAGGACACATTCTACATATCAGAGGAAGTAATACTAAGGACCCATACATCACCTGTTCAGGTAAGGGTAATGGAGAGGAAAAAGCCTCCCCTGAAGTTTATCGCACCTGGCAAGGTCTACAGGTGTGATGCTGACATTTCCCACACACCGATGTTTCATCAGGTAGAGGGTTTAATGGTCGATACTGATATAGCGTTTAGTGATCTTAAAGGAATACTTGAGGTCTTTATACAGAAACTCTTTAACCCTGATACGCCCGTTAGGTTCAGGCCGAGTTATTTCCCCTTTACAGAGCCGAGCGTTGAGATCGATATAGGATGCATCCTCTGTTCAGGGACAGGTTGCAGGGTTTGTAAAGGTACGGGATGGCTAGAGGTCTTGGGCGCTGGAATGGTCAACCCGAGGGTCTTTGAGATGGCTGGTTATGATCCCGAGGTTTATACAGGCTTTGCCTTTGGCATGGGTGTAGAAAGGCTTACGATGCTTAAATATTCTATTGAGGACATAAGGATGTTTTTCGAAAATGATATAAGATTTCTGAGGCAATTTTGATATGCGTCTATCTCTTGAATGGTTAAAGGAATTAGTAGATTTTAGCCTGACTGTAGATGAACTGAATCAAAGGCTTACAATGATAGGCCTTGAGGTAGAAGGTGTAGAATCTGTCGACGGAGACACTGTCTTTGAAGTAAATGTCACACCTAACAGGTCTGACTGTCTGAGTATCCTCGGTATAGCAAGAGAGGTTTCTGCACTACTCGATGTCCCTATAAGGATGCCAGAACTTCAGGTTAAAGGCGAGATGAAGGGATGCGATGTGCGAGTACAGATACTCGATCCTGACCTTTGTCACAGATATGCTGGCAGAGCGATCAAGGGAGTGAGGATAGCCGAATCTCCTGAATGGATGAGAAGAAGGCTTGAAAGATCGGGTATGAGGTCTATAAATAATGTGGTAGATGTGACTAATTATGTCCTCCTTGAGATGGGACATCCCCTCCATGCCTTTGATATGGATAGGCTCAAAGGAAAGATGATCAGGGTTGGAAAGGCAGGGAAGGGCAGGTCAATTAAGACAATAGACGGTATTGAAAGGAGCCTTTCAGAGGATTCTCTCCTTATATGGGATTCGGAGGAACCTATAGCAGTGGCGGGGGTAATGGGTGGCCAGAATTCTGAGGTGACTGACAGGACAGTAAATGTATTCCTTGAGAGCGCATACTTCCTGCCTGTGTCAATAAGGAGGACATCGAAGAATCTCGGGCTTAAGACAGAGTCATCATATAGGTTTGAGAGGGGAACCGACAAAGAATCTCTTATATATGCCCTTGACAGGGCATCGTATCTTATTCGTGAACTTGCAGGCGGTGAGATCTCCGAGAGGGTTGATGAATATCCAGTTCCATTAAAGATAGATCCTATTAAAGTCAGGAATGAAAGGGTCAGAAGGATTATAGGTGTCAGGGTTAGCGATGATGAGATGGTACATATATTAAGGAAACTCGGTATGGATGTGAGACCTGAAAAGGATTATCTTATTATTTTCCCACCTTCTTACAGAAACGATATAAGAACAGAGATCGATGTCATTGAGGAGATAGCAAGATTTTATGGATATGACCGTATACCTGTCACAGTGCCTCGAATTCCTGTGACGAGGGAAAGGGCATCGAGAAGGTATGATATTATCTCAAATCTCAGGGATTCGATAAGGAAGATGGGATTTATGGAGGCTATTAATTATAGTTTCTTGAACCTCAGTGATCTCGATATGATGAGTATACCTCATGATGATATGAGAAGAAGGGCTTTAAAGATCAAGAATCCCTTAAGGACAGAGGATTCGCATCTCAGAACAACCTTATTGCCTTCCCTTATGAGGAATCTCCTTTTCAATCTCTCCATGGGTAATCGGGACGTGAGGCTATTCGAGATTTCCAGGGTCTTCATACAGGAGTCGCCTTCTTCAGAAAGGACTTTACCCACGGAGAGACATTATTTTGGAATGGTCTATTATCGTACTAAATTGCCTGAACTCTGGAAGGAGGAAACGCCCGGATTTTATATCTTCAAAGGATTTGTTGAGCATATACTAAATGAATTAAGGATAGATGTTACCTTTGAACGGTCCTCTGAACCTTTCGTACATCCTGGCCAATCTGCAGATATTTTAACAGTAAAAGGCAAGATCGGCTATCTCGGGCTCTTACATCCTGATGTGGCGGATAAACTCGATATAAAGACAAGGCCTGATATATTCATCTCTGAAATTGACCTGGATTCACTGATCTCTCTGATACCTGAGGCG
>JBKBUB010000046.1:0-9094 GCA_046290925.1 Thermodesulfovibrionales bacterium
GAGATGATGTCTCTGTCATAAGACAGGGCCTCGGGGTTAAGAAATTCTCCTTCCTTTGTAGTCATTATCTCCCTCAGGTTCTTTTCGCGCAAGGTGATGCCCGAGAATTTTATTGATTTTATCTTCACCTTTCTCCCTTCAAAGATATAAAAACTTAGATTTATATTTTCACTGTCCTCCGAAATAACAGGGGCTATCTGAGGATTGAGAAACCCCTTTTTATGATAAAGGGATTTTAAGTTCGAGACCGCCTCTTCGAGCATCTCGTCTCTAAAATTTTCAAACTCTACAAAGGGTAATTCCTTCATGAGGGTCTTTGAGCTTATTGTCTCGTTTCCATAAAATGATATATCAAGTTTTTTGCCAGGGTTGATATGAATGGATAATTCTCCTTCAGAGAATGTATAGGGGCCTATGACAAAATTAGTGCGTCCCTCTTTTTTGTAGTATCTCTTTATCCTTTCGAACCCCTTTAGCAATTCATCCTTATCAAAGATATCTCCTTCCTCAAGGCCCATGAGTTTTCTGACTGATTCGTCTCCGATGATAGTTAATCGTTTTATCCGTACAGGCTCATTCTCCTCAATCCTTATAAGGAGCTTCACCCTGTGAGGTTTCCCTGTATTTATAACATTAGATTCAACCTTACAATTGGGGAACCCCTTCTCGCTTAGGGACATAATAAGATGCTCCCTTAACTTATCCAGCAAATCGTAACGCATTATCTGACCCTCCTTGAAAGGAAGGGTGGCTATATATTTCCTTATAATCCGATCCGGTAGGTAACTGTTCCCTTCAATGGATATAGTTTCAACAATATCCCGTTCCTTCGCGTCTATCTTGAGTCTTCCGTTTCCTTCATGGTAAACCCTGATGTCATCAAAGATTCCTTTTAGAAAGGCCCTTTTTATCCCGATCGTGATCTTATCGGGATTCAATTCCTCTCCCTTGCTGATATCGAGGAGATAAAGCAGTTCTTCTTTTTTTATGGAATAAAGCCCTTCAACCTCCACATCTCTAATGATCTCTCCTCCAACACAGATCTCTGAACAGAGGAGTAAGGCACTAAAAATCAGACTTAGGACGAAAGTTAGCCTATTTAAACTCGAACCTGAATTTAATATCACCACCTATACCGCCCTTTTCGTCCCTCACTCCCACGAGAGAAACGTTTTTATTCAATATGTATTCAAGTTTCAAGACATTATTCTCTGCTGTGCCTACAGCAGAAGAATATGTTACAAAGAGCCTATCACCGAGAAGCCTCTTGGAGACTGTTATCCTTGGACTTATGGTGCCTGTTGTCTTTGATACATAAGGATCGACCTCGAGCCTGTCCAGACCCGTCAAACTCCTTACCCTTTCCTCTATGATGTCTTGCATCTTTCCTGTTAGAAAAGACGTTGCCTCTCCTGCTCCAATGCCGCTTTCTATTCCCTTTAATTCCTTGCCAAACTTACCAACCGTAAGCAGGCTTAAAATATCTATCTCTGGCAAAGGAGGATCAGATAATAATTGGAGATTAAAGTGTTCCATCTGTCCCTGGAGATTCAATCTGATATTATATCCCTTAATAGAGGCTGTAGCAACAATTTCCATAACAGGGTTGATCCTTTTGGGATCCGAAAAGTCAGCGCTTGCCTTCACGATCCTGAATTCATTATTCCTGAAATAAACATTTCCGCTTACTGATTCCACCCTTCCAAATATAACCGGTTGAAACAACGTTCCTCTTAACAGCATATCCAGTTTTACCTGGGCTCTTGCTATGTTGTTGTCGATAGTGATATTATCGGTGCCGTATATCTTTATATTCAGTTCCGTATCCTCTATAGCCCCTATCTCGCCTTTCGGCCTTTCCTTTGGCTTTGCCTTGAGCAACCAACTTTTCCACTCGACCCTTTCCTTATACCGTGCCCTGTTTATCCTTATCTCACCGCTTAATATACGGGATTCAGGGGTACCCCTTAAGAGGAGGTTACCGTTAAAATTCACCGGAAAGTCCTTTGAAAGATTAAGCGTTATATCATTGACAATAGAATCTATGTAAAACTTCTTCATCTTAAATCCCTTAAGATAAGTTATACCTGACATATCAATATCGCCACCTCCTATCTTGCCCGAGATCTTATCTATAACGATTCTGTCCTCATCAATGTAGAGATAACCCTTTGCATTGCTCAGGCGATGGGGGATGCCCTTTATCCCGAGAAAGGCATTGGAGATGGTAAGACCACCATTTATCCTTGGAGAATCCCATTTGCCTGATATGGAAAGGACAAATTCTGATTCGCCTCTTATGGTCTCTATCTTTTTGGAAAACCCTTTCAAGGGTGAGAGGCTTGAACGTCCTTCCATCGAGATATCAATCTCCCTGTTAATATCAACTACTCCTTGAATATTGAAGGAAGTTGCTCCGCTTCGCATCCTCAAAGGAGGTATGGTTATCTTCCAGTCTTTCATAGAAAAACTGATGTCTCTCTCACATGAAAAACTATGTCCATAAAGGGTGATGTTCATTTCATCTATTAAACCCTTTGCTTCAAAGTGTTCCCTCTTCCCTATTAAATCAACATGTCCCTTTATGTTCACAAGGAGGTCTTCAGGCACGTCCTTTAAAAAAGCCGTTATGAGCGAGTCATATCTGCCTGATCTCAATTCCATCCTGGCATTCCAGGAAAGGTCTATAAGATCCAGGTTTCCCTTTATTATTGCCTTATCATTAAAAATAAATGATTCAAAAGATAGCCTTTTGTCCCTTAAAAAGGCCTTTATTCTGCTATCTCCTATATTTGCCCTTTTTACGCTACCCTTAATGAGATTTGCTGTAATATCAATATCAGGATTTTTGAGCCTTCCCTTTCCGTAAGCCTCGAAATTGAGGATTCCCAGTATGGGAAAATCTTTCTTTTTGTATATATCGTTAATAGAAACCTCTCCGTTTATCCTAAACTGAACAGTCTCATCCCTGTGAATAATACCTTTTGCACGAATGATTGAATCCTTGCCCTCTGATGATTTTTTAATCATTATGTCTTGTGATCTCAGTTCACCATCTTCATAAATAAAGGAGGCGGATAAAGCATCAAACATCACATCCTTCATAGAAGGTTTATGTATCGTTATTGAGCCTTTTATTTCAGGGGTTATTCCCTTTATGGATAGGTCGGAATCCAGAATGCCTGTGATCGGGATTTTCCAGAGGTTCCCATGTTTTTCGCGACGCATAATATTACCTATCTCTAATAGGTCAACCTTTCTTGCCGTAACAGTCAGGTTATAAAAGGGGTTTTTGAGGTCAAAGATCTCTTTTGCTCCTGGAAAACCTATAGAGCCTTTGATCTTTATTTCAGCACCTGCCTCCCTCGACATGAGATCTCTTATTGTGAGTTCATTTTTTCTGTAATCTATATCTGTCCTCACCAGACCGAACCTATGACTGTAAAGGGAGATTGTCTCTGCATCGATATGGCCTGATATAATAGGGTCACTGAATTTGCCTTTAACAGTACCAGAAAACCTGCCTGATCCTGATAAATTTATTAAATAGGGTGATGATATGTCAGTTATGTTTTGTGATAGTAATTCTGTTTTGAGATCGAGAGTTGAAGATGAGATGTCTATATTTCCGTTAACCACTAATTCTGATGGTCCTGTTTTAGCCCTTGCATCATGAAGGGTTAAGACATTATTCTCCATGGTATAAAAGCCTTTAATAGACTTTATTCTCCTAAGGATATAATCGCTATTGCCTAATTTGCTGATTGCTCTGTATTCAAACCAACCTGAAGGTTTGAAATCAGTGCTATAGGTCCTGAATTCACCCCTGACCTTTCCCGGGAGAATATCTGGTCTCCAACCAATCAGGTCGAGTAGTGGGCCACTGTCGATCTCATCAGCCTTAACATCAACTGAATAAAAATCTCCCCCATAGAGTTGGACAGAGGCGATTGCCTGAGCATTGCCATTATAAAGAGAGGCCATTCCGTCAGAAAAATAGAGCATACCTTCCCTGTAGTCAACATTACACCTCAAGGTCTTCACAGATATGCCAAAGAGATTGCCATCCCTCATGATAGCCCTGCCTTTTCCTGAAAGTCTGTTTAAGGGTCCTTTGAGATTGCCAGAGAAGTCAACATGACCTTCTATCTTTTCCTTCACCCTGACAAGCTCGAGGAGACTCTGAATATAGATACTTCCTTTAAGATCAAGGTCAATAAGAAGGCATTTCAAGAAATCTGACCTGAATTCCATTCCCCTCGAAAACCTTAGTGACCCTTCTGCACTGATCTCCCCCTCGCCCCTGTTTTTGAGTCCAAAAAACTTTTTAAGGGTCTCCATCAGTATATTAAAACGTGCCTTTATCTCACCATTTGTGAGTTTGAAGGGTAAAAGGCCTGATGCGTCAATCCCCGATCCGTTAATCATCAGGTTAAAGGTCTTAAGATCAATGGAATCCTTTTTTACAAAAAATGACGATCTTACTGAACCTCTGAGGGAAGGCCAATTTTTTAAGGATAATTCAGCATTATGAACCAACAGATTAATCCTCGTGTCAATTATTGCAGGGCTTATCAGGACATCGCTGCTGACTCCATTCAACTTTACTACGGAATCACCCTCAGTCAGTTCAATACTTCCATTGCTAATATTGATACTCCGTATCTTCACCTTAAAGGGAAGTTCCCTCTTAATGCTTAAGTATTTTTTGACCTTGCCTATTATGTCCTCAACAACTTTCTGTTCGCTTTTCAGTTCAGGGGAATTGATAACGAGTCTTCTTATATTTATTTCCTTTCTTAAAAAGGCAGTGACCCCGATATAACCCTTTACCCTCGGTATCACAACTATGAGATTACCCGAGTCAAAGACCTTTAGGTCACGGGCTTCAATAAAAAGTGGAAAGATATTTATATAGATTTTCTGGGCTGTGATATCCCTTCCTGTTGCGGCAGATAACTCAGGTAGTATAAGTCTTTTCAACGCATTCGATATGTAAGGTCCCCTGAGAAAGATGAATAGACCAGCCAGCAGGAACAAGAACGTTAGCAGAAGGATGATTCTTTTAAGAGAAAAAAAAGATTTAATTTTATACATCTATTTTTTTCCGAGGAAGTCTCTCGGTTTTCCCGCACCCTTTGGCGGCCCTACAAGGCCGTCCTCTTCGAGTAGTTCCATAATCCTTGCTGCTTTGTTGTATCCAATCTTAAAACGCCTCTGAATCGATGATATTGATATTTCTCCAACAGACTCTGCAAACTCAAGAACCCTCTGATACATCTCGTCCCTCTCGGGATTAATTATCCCTTCTTCCCTTTTTTCAATCTCGATAGATTCGAAGATTGAATAATCAGGTTTTCCCTGCGATGTTATAAATCCTATCACGGCCTTGACATCGTCATCAGTCACCATAGCTCCATGAACCCTTATTATCCTCAGGCCTGGTAACATTAACAACATGTCGCCTTTACCGAGCAACTGTTCAGCACCCTGGGCATCAATGATAGTCCTTGAGTCTATCTTTGATGTCATGTGGAAGGCTATGCGGGCAGGGAAGTTTGCCTTAATAACACCTGTTATGACATCAACAGATGGTCTCTGAGTGGCAAGGATAAGATGAATACCCGATGCCCTTGCCATCTGGGCAAGCCTTGCAATAGAGTCCTCTACCTCATTGGCAGAGGCAAACATGAGGTCAGCAAGCTCGTCTATAAAGATTACTATGTAGGGTAGCCTTTCCACATCAGAGACGATTCTGTTGAAACTCTCTATATTTCTCACACCCCTTTCAGCAAGGAGCCTGTATCTTCTTTCCATCTCAAACACCATCTTCCTCAATGCCTCTGCTGCCTCCTTAGGGGCTGTTATTACAGGAGAGATAAGGTGAGGTATATTCTCATAAGATGAGAGTTCCAGTAGCTTGGGGTCGATCATCAACATCTTAACCTCATCAGGTTTTGCCTTGTAAAGTATGCTCAGTACCATGGAATTTATCGACACACTCTTGCCAGAGCCTGTAGCCCCTGCTACGAGTAAATGTGGCATCCTCGAAAGGTCAGCTACCACAGGATTCCCGAATATATCCTTTCCGAGGGCGAGGGTAAGTTTTGAGGGGCTGCCTTTAAATTGTTCAGAGGATATTATCTCTCTCAGGTAGACAGTCTCCCTGTTTTTATTTGGGACCTCAATGCCTATGGCGGCCTTATTCGGCAGCGTAGAGACCCTGACACTTTCAGACTTAAGGGAAAGTGCGAGGTCTTCTGATAACGAAACAATCCTGTTTATCTTAACACCCGGCGCTGGTTCAAATTCATACATCGTGACAACAGGTCCAGGATGAACCTGAATAACCTTACCATCCACACCAAAATCCCTCAATTTCTTCTCAAGAAGGGTTGAATTCTGATATATCTCTTCCCTCGACGGTCTCTGGGAATTTAAAGGAGGCTGTCTCAGCAAATCTGCATCAGGTAAGATGTATTTACCCTCATCAGACTGAATGAATGAAGTCTGAATATCTTCTGATGCCAGGTGAAATGCCTTTACTTCCTCTTTTCTTTCTTCGCTAACCTGTTCATCCGTTATTATTATCAACGGATCTTCGGCTGGTTGGAGAGTTTCATCGTTCCGAGGGTTGACAACAGCAGGCTCTGAGAGTTTGGCGGTTTCCTGTCCTTTCTCCCCTGTCTCAAAAAAGAGGTTGATTAATGAGACGGGGCTCAAGATAATTACGGATGAGGTTAGGAAGGCGAGAGAGATTATATATGCGCCAGCTATGGAAAAGAACCTTATGAAGAGCTTTGATAAAATTAGACCTGTTAGGCCACCTGCCTTTGAAAGAGATTCAATATTGAAGGTATGGCCAAATAGAAAGGATAACAAAGATACTGAGAGCATAAAGAGCAGGATTCCTGCAATTGTAATCCAGTGACCCTTTCTCCCGAGCATCTTTCTTATTCCGTAGAAACATAGTATAAAAGGTATCAGGAGGGATGAGATGCCGAGGACGGACAATAAGGTATCGGCTATATACGAACCAACGATACCGCCGTAATTTCTTGCAGGCAGGTTTGTTACTACGAAAGGTGAAGGATCCCATTCCGAATATGTGAAAAGGCTGAGTGCTAAATATAACCCCCCTAAAATGGATACTACACCTGCAATCTCCTGTCTGATCCTCGAGAGCCTTTCCTTCATCATCCATATTATAACCTATCTTTCCCCACCAGTTGCATAAATTTGGAGGCTGGCATGCCTCAAATATAGGCGATAGGCTTAAGGCTTTAGGCTTAAGGCTTAAGGCGATAGGCTTCAGCCTATTATCTTCAGCCTTCAGCCTTCAGCCTATGCACCCAAATATCAGGCTAATTTTTACAACGTTTGGGTTTCCATATCTCGTTCCTTTTAAATTTCCTTTATTGTATTTCTAACGTCAATCTTCATTCCCTTATCCATTGAATAAATAGGGTAGACTGTGAAATTATTTATCCATGGTTGAATAATCACATAATCGGTCTTATGCCAGAAGAAGACCCAGGGAGCCTCTTGTACGATAATCCTTTCTGCCCTTTCATAATATCTCCATCGAGTTTTCTCATCTCTGCTACGACCTGCGAACTCAATGAGTCTGTCCACCTCCTTATTGGAATATCTTGTCCTGTTCCCTGCAGGCCCAATATTAGAAGAATGAAATAGGGGGAATAGGAAGTTTTCCGGATCAGGGTAATCAGCCCACCAACTGAGCCAGAACATATCAGGCTCTCCCCTATTTATTGCCTCTTTAAAGGCACTCCATTCGAGTTGTTTAATCTTTACATTAAGGCCGACCTTTCTCAGATAGGATTGAATGATCTCTGCAATATCAATAACCTCCTGATCTGCTGTGACATAGAAGTTTATGGTTAATCCTGCGAAGCCCTCTTTTTTGATGATCTCCCTTGCCATATCAGAGTCATAAAGATATGCCTCGGGAGCCTCCCACCTCCTTAGATTGTCAGGAACAGGACCCCTGGCGGTTCTACCCCTTCCTTCGTAATATGTATGGAGTATCTTCTCTCTATCTATGGCAAGATTAATCGCCTTTCGGAGGGCAGGATTATTAAAGGGATGCCTTGAACAATTCATGCCCAGATAATATGTATTTATCCCTTTGAGAGATCTAATCTGGCTTTTCCAGAAAGTGTCTGTACTGAACCTTTTATACTCTGAGGAGGGCAGCGAGAGTATATCAATGTTACCAAGCTCAAATTCCGTGACAGCCGTAAGGTCCTCGGGGATAATGCGGTAAACAATCCCATTAATATTAGCCTTTTGTTCGAAATAATCATCACGCCTCACAAGGACCAATTCCCTGTTTGGTAACCATTCCTCGAGGATAAAAGGACCTGTTCCCACAGGATGACTCGAAAAATCAGGCCCCCATCGCCGTACCTCTTCCTCTGGAACCACATAGGCCGCTGTCATTGTTAAGAGATATATGAAGGGTGAGAAGGCCTTCTCGAGTCTTATCTCGATGGTATAATCATTGATTATCCTGATGCCCTTCAGGTCTCTGTCAATGCCGTCCATGAATTCCCTGGCGCCATATATTCGATCAAGAACCCATGTGTTTGGAGATCTTGTTTTTTTATTCAATACCCTTTCAAAGGAATACTTGAAGTCCCTTGCCTTAACCTCTCTGCCATTCGAGAACTTAACCCCTTTTCTCAGGGTAAATCTATAGATGAGACCGTCTTCAGATACCGTCCACCTCTCAGCTATGTCAGGAACTACCTTCATATCCTTATCGAGTCTCACGAGGCCATTGAATAACTTTGCAGAGATGGTTCCTCCTGTAACATCCACTATTTGAGCCGGATCAAGTGTTGTTGGGTTTGTGCTAAGCCTGTAATATAGATATCCCTCCATACGATCAGAGGTTCTGCAGGATGGCAGAAACATAGATGCGATAATTATCTGTAAGCTCAGAAGTCTGAAGAGATTACCGATTAACATAACCCACCAGTTGCATAAATTTGGAGGCTGCCCCGCACCCATCCCAGAGAGTAAGGGCGTGCCTCTTCTGCTTGCGTTCTGTCTGGGATGGGTGCGGGGC
>JBKBUB010000047.1:0-9077 GCA_046290925.1 Thermodesulfovibrionales bacterium
AGAATTATTCGTAATTATCGCGATAACTTTGCCTTTTGTCCTTTTGCCTGTAAGAGCAGGGAAAGTCCTGGGACTGATGTTATATTATTTCTGGAGACGGCGAAGGGAGATAGCCATCGAGAATGTTCGAAGGGCCTGTTCTTCAGGCGCTATTACAGGGAAACCTGAGGAGATAATAAGGAAGAACTTTGAGGAGTTGGGGCAGTCAATAATAGAGATAGTCAAGATCTACTTTGGAAGGGGGAAAGGGATACTCGATAATATCAGTTTTAAAGGATTGGAAAATATCGAGAAGGCAAAGAATAAAGGGAGGGGAATAATTTTTATTACAGGTCACTGTGGTAACTGGGAATTACTTGCCCTCGCAACATCATTGAAGATCACTCCAGTCTCGGTTGTTGTCAGAAGACTCAATAATCCACTTCTGAATAACCTGATTGAGAGGTTAAGATCAAGATACGGTAACACAGTCATATACAAAAGGGGTGCATTGAAAGAGATAATAAAGACCCTGAGAAGGAACGGTTCTGTTGGTATACTTATTGATCAGGCCGTGCTTCCTGAGGAGGGGATCATTGTTGATTTTCTCGGTAGACCTGCTTGGACAACAAAGATGCCTGTCCTTATTGCCAAGAAAACGGGCTCACCCATCCTGCCCGTCTTCATTAAAAGAAATAATAAAGGGCAGGAGATAACAATATATCCCGAGGTTATGTTATTATCAAACAATAATGAATACCTTACAGAAAATACGAGGCGGCTTAACTCTTTTATTGAGGATTTTATAAGGGAAAATCCGGAGCAGTGGTTATGGATACATAGGAGGTGGAAGAGGACAGGACAAAATGACTAAAGAAAAGGTCTAATGGCGAGCGAGGAAGTTTCTGAGGGTGTCCTTCCAGTTTAATGGCCTGTGACCTGTTATGAGATAAAACATCTCTGTATCGAGAACAGAATAAGAAGGCCTTTTAGCAGGAAGGGGAAATTCTTCTGTCCTGATAGGCGATACATTCACTTTAAGAGAACTTATCTTTAATATCTCCGCAGCGAAGTCAAACCAGCTTATCCCACCTTCTGAATCATCTGTATAATGATATATGCCATAAGCACCTGTAGTTATCAGCCTCTTTATAGCATTAGAGAGAGATAAAGTAGAAGTTGGAGAGCCAATCTGGTCATTTACAACCCTTAGTTCCTTCTTTTCCTTTGCAAGCCTTAAGATTGTGTACACAAAATTATTGCCACCTTCGCCATAAAGCCAGCTTGTCCTTATGACATAAAATTTGCCTGTTATCCATTCGATGTATCTTTCACCTGAGAGCTTAGATTCTCCGTATGTATTAACAGGATTTGTGTTATCAAAGGGGGTATATGGTCTATTCTTCCTTCCATCAAAGACATAATCAGTACTTATATGACAGAGGGGGATATTCATATCCGCACAGATCAGGGCAAGATTCTGGACACCTTTCCCATTGATTAGAAATGCCCTTTCCCTTTCTTCCTCGGCCTTATCGACCTTTGTATAAGCGGCACAGTTGATTATTATGTTAGGTGATACCTCTTTTATTACCCGCTCAGCCAATCCTTTATCCGTTATATCGAGAGATTCCCTCGTGAGACCAATAACATCATGCCCCTCAGAGAGGACCGGAATGAGGGTCTTTGCGAGCATGCCATTGGAACCCGTTACAACTATCCTCATCTCTCCCAGAAACCTTTGCTCTCCCTTTCGAGTCTCTCTTTAAGCGGATTCCACCACCATTCATTGTTCATGTACCAGTGAATAGTTTTCCTCAGACCTTCCATTATGTCTGTCTCGGGTCGCCACCCCAACTCCCTTTCGACCTTTGAACTGTCGAGGGCATATCTGTAGTCATGTCCAGGCCTGTCCTTGACATAGGTTATCATCTCGTCTTTTTTATCCATTATCCTCAGAACAGCCCTTGCCAGGTCTATATTCCTCATCTCCGAATTCCCACCTACATTATAAGCCTCGCCAATTTTACCCATGTGAAGGATTAGATCGATGGCCCTGCAGTTATCCTCCACAAAGAGCCAGTCCCTGATATTCCTTCCTTCACCATAGATTGGAATAGGTCTATCTTTTATCAAGTTCGTTATCATTAGGGGAATAAACTTTTCAGGGAATTGATAGGGGCCATAATTATTTGAAGGCCTTACTATGATAGCAGGGATCCTGTATGTCTCATAGTAAGCCCTGACAAGAAGGTCAGCCGAGGCCTTTGATGCCGCATAGGGCGAGTTAGGTCTCAGGGGTGTTTCTTCTGTGAATCGCCCATCCTCGCCAAGACTGCCATAGACCTCATCTGTTGATATATGAACATACCTTTTAACAGAAGAGTCCCTTATTGCGTCAAGGATAATGGTTGTTCCAACTATATTCGTTTTAATAAAGGGGCTTACATCTACGATTGAGCGGTCAACATGGCTTTCTGCTGCAAAGTGTACAACATAATCCACATTCTTTATCAGGCCTCTGACAAGCTCTCTGTCTTCTATCCTCCCCTTAACAAAGGAGTACCTGGTATCATTCTCTATATCCCTGAGATTGACCGAATTGCCAGCATAGGTCAGTGCATCGAGATTTATGACTTCGTAATCAGGGTACCTCCTGAGTATATGCCTGATAAAATTCGAACCTATAAAACCACATCCACCTGTTACAAGTATTCGCATTCAATGCTCCTTATTCAATCTTAAATGGACTTTCGGGGTCATCTTCATATCTAATCTCATCGACATTTTCTTTCTTGCCCCAGCCCTTATAAAGTTTATCAGGAAAATTAAGGACCATTCCATCGCAATCACCATTGTTTTTATAGGCATGGACAACACGGGGAGGGACTAAAACGATCATTCTGTCAGCATTATCGATAACGAACCTTTTCATGTAAGTGGGAGATTCCTTTCTATTATCCCAGAGATACAGGGTAAATTTTCCAAAGAAACAGAAATAATCGGTTTGCTCCATGTGCTCATGAGGCCCCCTTATTATCCCTGGTTTTGTAACAGAGATATAACCCATCTCGGGCCTGAAACCATCTGTCTCGTCAATCCTGAAGGTTTCAGCCAGCCAGCCTCGATGGTCATGAAACTCCCTCAGAGACATCTTTAACACACCTGGTATTTCAGCCCTTTCCCACATCTCTATACCTCTACCGTTGAGTCATCTCCAACCATAAGTCGCAGGGCCTTATGAAGGGAGTTATTACGTAAGACTTTTGTGTTCTTGCCTATAAGGCTATCCTCAAGCCTCTCGATGCCCGAGAGAAAGGCATTGTCGAGGACAACAGAATGCTCAACCACAGAGTCTATAACCTTTACATGATTTCCGATACTCGTGTAAGGTCCGATAAAGGAATTCAATATCTCAGAGCCTTCGCCAATTATTACCGGCCCCCTTATCTTGCTGTTTTTTACAGTGGCATTCTTTTCCACACTCACGCGACCGATGATCTCAGAGTTCCCGTCAATCTCTCCCAGCAGATTTCTTTTTATATATTCATCGAGGACTATGGTGTTAGCCTGTAAAAGGTCATCCTTCTTACCTGTGTCAAGCCACCATCCGTTCAAGACCTCGCTCTTTATAACATAACCCAGATCAATCAATTTCTGAATAGCATCTGTTATCTCGAGTTCCCCCCTGAAGGAAGGCTTTATTTTGGCTATTGCTTCGTGTATCTTTTTTGAGAATATATATACTCCAACAAGGGCAAGATTTGAGGGGGGTCTTGAGGGCTTTTCTATTAATTTAACAATCTTTCCGTTTCTGTCAAGCTTAGCAACTCCAAACCTTCTCGGATCATCAACCTCCTTCAGGAAAATCAAGGCCTCAGGGGATTCTTTTTTAAATTTCTTAACAGCATCCTTCACACCCTGACTCAGCAGGTTATCACCGAGATACATGATAAAATCGCTATCGCCCAAATAATCCCTTGCCGTGCTCACGGCATGGGCAAGCCCGGCAGGCTCGGACTGAGTAATATAAGTTACCTTAACATCCCACTTACTGCCATTACCAATATATCTTTTAACCTCTTCACCTGTTTCAGGAGATATGATAACTCCAACATCACCGATCCCTGCAGCCCTTATATGCTCTATCACATAACCGAGTATAGGCTTATTTGCAACAGGTACGAGTTGCTTTGCCATTGTGTATGTCAATGGCCTGAGGCGTGTTCCCTTTCCACCACTCAATATTAAGGCCTTCATCTTTACCATTTTTATCAAGATTTGTAGTATTATAGCAAAATCAAAAAAATTAGTGGATTGGGTAAAGGAAATGAGTGAAGGTACAGTTATTGTTACAGGATGTGCAGGATTTATTGGCTGGAAGGTCTCTGAGATGCTTCTCGATAAGGGTTATTCGGTAATCGGTATAGATAACATGAATGACTACTATGACCCGAAGCTCAAGGAATGGAGACTTACAGGTCTCAGAAGACATAGCCGGTTTATATTCTTCAACTTAGACATATCTGACCGTGAGGGGATTACATCCATTTTAAGTCCTGAATCTGTTAAAAAATTTATGGATTCCTATCCCGAGGTAATAATCAATCTTGCTGCCCGTGCTGGCGTAAGG
The DNA here is from genome assembly GCA_046290925.1 of Thermodesulfovibrionales bacterium. Lineage (GTDB taxonomy): Bacteria > Nitrospirota > Thermodesulfovibrionia > Thermodesulfovibrionales > UBA9159 > JBBIPQ01. The sequence goes on from JBKBUB010000047.1 coordinate 4,613, forward strand.
GCCTCGGTGGAGAACCCCTGGGTCTATCTTGAGACGAATTACCTTGGGACACTTAATCTCCTCGAGGTAGCTAAGGAGTTTGGCATAAAAAGGTTCGTTCTCGCCTCGACATCGAGTATTTACGGACTTAACAGTATTCCCTTCAAGGAAGAAGATCGAACAGACCATCCCCTCGCCCCTTATTCTGCCACTAAAAAGGCGGTAGAGGTTCTCTGTTATACCTATCATTACCTCTATGGGATAGATGTAATAATTCCTCGATACTTTACGGTCTATGGTCCTGCGGGCCGGCCTGACATGAGCTATTTTAAATTCATTAAGAATATAGACAGAGGTATCCCTATACCTGTTTATGGAGATGGCAGACAGAAAAGGGATTTTACTTATATTGATGATATCGCCAACGGAACGATAAGATGCATGACCCTGAAAGGATATAACATTATTAACCTTGGAAATGACAATCCTGTAGAATTGATGTATGTAATAAATCTTATTGAGGAAAACCTTGGTAAAAGGGCATCTATTGAATGGTTCGGTATGCATTCTGCTGATGTCCCTGCCACATGGGCTGATATAGAGAGTGCGAGAAAGATGCTCCACTGGTCGCCTACTGTGCGAATAGAGGAAGGCATCAGAAACACCGTTGAGTGGTATAAAGAAAACAGGGATTTTATCCTAACCTTGAGAGACTAATACCCAAACGTTGCAAAAATTAGCCTATTATTTGGTTAATAGGTGAAGTGGTGAATAGGCTGAAGGCTGAAGGCGATAGTGCGACAGTATTTATGGAAATTTAAACATTCCTTGTAGACGGTCGCACGGTCGCTCGGTCGCACTAAGCCTATCACCCATTTATTTGAGGCATGCCACCTCCGAATTTATGCAACATTAAGGCATAATTCCCTTCTCTACCAAGGATAAACCAAGATACACACCTCTACATAACTTATCGGTTATAATATCGAATGAAGAAATTTCCAAGGCTTGTAATAGCAGGTATAAGGGGTGGGACAGGTAAGACCTTACTTTCCCTTTCAATTGTTGCATCTGCAAGGTTTAAAAAGGGACTGAAGGTAATCCCCTTTAAGAAAGGACCTGATTACATAGATTCAGGATGGCTTGCAAGGGTTGCCGAAAACCCCTGTTATAACCTCGATTCCTTTTTTATCCCTGAAGATAAGATAAAATACTCCTTCTTTAAACACTTTAAAGGCGACATCGCTATAATTGAGGGTAACCGAGGCCTCTTCGACGGGATAGATGCCTCGGGTTCTTACAGTACTGCAGAACTCTCGAAATTATTGAAGGCACCTGTAATACTCGTCATTGACTGTTCAAAAACAACGGCAACGGTAGCTGCCATGGTGCTTGGATGTATTAATATGGACAGAGATGTAAAGATAGGTGGTGTTGTCCTTAATCAGGTCTCGGGTAAAAGGCATGAGGCGGTGATAAGAGAGGCCATAGAGAGGCACTGTCATGTCCCTGTTCTCGGTGCGATACCAAGGCTTGAGACGGAACTGCCTGAAAGACACATGGGACTTTTGCCCCATCAGGAACATCATGACGCTGAGAAAATCATCTCCATGGTCAGGGAGATAGGCGAGAGATACATAGATATAAACGGTTTAATCGCGGTAGCAGAAAATACTGAATCCCTTCGAGACGATTTAGATCTCCCGGGTCAGGACAAAAATGTCACAAGGACCGTGAAGATAGGGGTAGTCAGGGATTCAGCCTTTCAGTTCTATTACCCCGAGAACTTAGAGGAACTCGAAAGACAGGGTGCCGAGCTTTTAGAGATAAGCGCACTTTCTGAAAATCAATTGCCTGATATTGATGCGATGTATATAGGAGGTGGGTTTCCTGAAACCCATGCCATCACCCTTGCAGAAAATAAGACCTTTCTCAACTCCCTTGGAAAGTCAATAAAGAAGGGCTTACCTGTTTATGCTGAATGCGGTGGCCTCATGTACTTGGGCAAGGGTCTTTACCTTAATGACAGATTTTATGAGATGGTCAATATATTTCCTATCACATTTACAATCGAAAAGAGGCCTCAGGCTCATGGCTATACCATAGCAGAGGTCGTAAGAAAAAACCCTTTTTATCCATCGGGCGTTACAATTAAAGGGCATGAGTTTCATTACTCAAGACCGGTCTTGACAGGAGATAAGTCTCTTGGTTTAGATTATGCCTTTAGTATGAGAAGAGGAACAGGGATAGCAGAAAAAAGGGACGGTATATTCTATCAAAATGTCTTTGCCACCTATACACATGTCCATGCTTACGGTGTTCCAGAATGGACAGAAGGTATGATCATGGCAGCAAAGAGATTTCAGGAGATAAAGGAGGAGAAGAGATGAAGATGAAGCTGGTAATCCATGTTAATGAGCCTGAAAGATGGCTCATTGCCCTCGGGAACATAACAAACTTTCTTAATGATGTAGGTGATGAAAATGCCGAGGTAATTGTTGTGGCCAACGGTGCTGGAGTAAAAGGATACGCTGGTGAACCTTTAAAGACAGAGGTTCAGGGAGAGGCCTGCGTAATCGGAGGGCCTGCACCAAATCTGCCAACCATGAAGAACCTTAGTAGCAGAGGCGTTGTCTTTACAGCCTGTTCAAAGGCCCTCGAGGCACAGGGGATAAAGGCAGAGGAGATACCAGAATTTGTTAGGGTAATACCCGCTGGAATGACAGAGATGGTAAAGAGGCAGATGGAGGGATTTGCTTACATAAAACCGTGATGGCTGGATTAAAGGATAATATAAAAGCAGCTCTTCTTAAGCCAGATTTTGACAGCATAGTCTCGATGGCCCTAAAAGAGAAAAGGGTCTTCCGCATATTGATCTCACTTGCCTACGACAAGACCGAATTAATATGCTGGAGGGCGATTGAGGCTATAGGAAAGGCTGCAGGTGCCTTGAAGAAAAAGGACCCTGACTTTGTCAGGAATATAGTCCAGAGACTTCTCTGGTCACTCAGCGAGGAATCAGGTGGCATAGGCTGGAGCGCACCTGACATGCTCGGGGAGATAGTAATAAATGCACCTGATGTCTTTCCTGATATTCCACCCATCATTCTTTCCTTTAAGGATGAAGAGAGCTTTCTTCCTGGTGTATTAAGGGCAATGGGAAGAATCGCTGAAGCAGGTATAAACGGAATCGACAGGAGTTTATGTCGTGATATAATCATTAGATCCCTGAATGATAAATCCCCTTTTGTCAGGGGTATCGCTATATGGGCAGCATCAATGCTTCAATTGAAGGACTTAAAGGATGAGGTCTCATCACTTCTCAAAGACGAAGAATCTTTTTTACTATACGAAGACCATGGGCTAAAAGAAATACGTGTAAAGGAAATGGCAGGGAGGTTTCTGAAGATTGAGAATCAAGAGTAAGCATAGGGATATCCTGTTTTCCAAAGGATGCTACGCAGAAGGTAGACTTAATCAAAAAGGCAGACACGGCACTTTATAGTGCAAAGAATGCTGGTAGAAACAGGGTAAGTCTTTTCAGTGGTCAGAATATGTTATAATTTTTAATGAAAAAGAGCATACTTTTCATCCAGATAATTCTTCTTCTCTTTTTTAAGACTGACCTATCTTTTGCAGAATCCTCCAATGAGGTAAAGAACATGAATCTTAAAAGACCTGTTCTTGGTATTGAGGTATCGAAGGCCCTCAGGTTGGAAGATATAATCGATAGGCTCCTCGATAAAAGGATCATCTATGTGGGAGAGCAACATGATAGATATGAACACCATCTGACTCAACTGGAGGTCATAAAGGCCTTAAAGGAAAAAGGGTATGATATTGCCATCGGGATGGAGATGTTCATTCACAAGAACCAGAAGGCCCTTGATGATTATATTGAAGGTAAGATTGACGAACGGGAATTTTTGAGACAATCCCAGTATTTCAAGACCTGGGGCTTTGATTATGTTCTATACAGGGATATACTAAATTTTGCTCGTGATAACAGGATACCTGTAATTGCACTGAATATACCAAGGGAGATTGTCAACAAGGTCGGCCGATCCGGTATCGAGTCTCTCTCGGAAGACGAGAAAAAGGAACTTCCATCAGAAATGGATATGACTGATGAGGAATATAAGCTGAGACTAAAAGAGACCTTCGAAAAACATGAAGGCTCGGAAGAGAGGAACTTCGAGAATTTTTACCAATCCCAGATAATATGGGATGAGATAATGGCTCAAAGAATAGATGAATACATGAAAGAAAATCCTTCAAAAAAGATGGTCGTTATAGTCGGCGGAGGTCACCTGATCTATTCCTCAGGGATACCAAAGAGGGCCTTCAGGAGAAACAACCTGCCCTATACAATAATTCTTAACAATGATGATATATTCCAGGGTATCTCCGATTACATACTCTATCCCGAACCTGTTGTGGCCCCCGAGACCCCGAAGCTCATGGCATTACTTAAGGATGACGAGGA
>JBKBUB010000048.1:0-8947 GCA_046290925.1 Thermodesulfovibrionales bacterium
ATTTTAAATGCAATTTTGTATCTCTTAACTTTCAATTTTCTCATCTTCTCGTTTTCGTCTCCCGTTCTTGCCCTTACAGATAAGGATATTATTAGCTATCAAAGAGAGATAGAAAACAGAGACATAGGTGAGAGGATCGCCTTCTGGGCAGAAAAGTTTATAGGCATACCCTATGATCCAGACCCCCTCGGAGATTATGTAACAAAAAAGGTAATCGTCAATGATGAGAAGGTCGATTGCATGTATCTGAGCTTTCGTACCCTCGAGCTTGCCCTGAGTAGAACTCCTGAGGAGGCGGTTGAGATCGCTCTTGATAAGAGATTTATTACCAGGGGTGTCATGAGGGAAGGTCGGGTTTTAAATTACGATGAAAGATTTCAGTATGGCGAGGATATGCTCGATAGTGGAAAGTGGGGTAAAGACATAACCCCAATGCTGGGTAGGTTGTCGTATATAAAGGGTTCGAGGGGGCGAAAAGAGGTCGCTATAATATCGAAGGAGGATATGCTATATCTCCTGAGGGAAAGAGAAAACCCCCTGAAGGATGGTGATTTCATATACTTCGTAAAATTCCCTAACAAGAGAAGCGGGGATGAGATAGTAGGTCATATAGGAATTATTAAGAAAGAGGAAGGGAAGGCTTTTCTCGTTCATGCCAGCGGCAATAAAAACAAAGGAGGCATTGTTAAGAAGATCCCCCTGATTGATTATTTAGAATCAATGCCCTTTGCAGGTATAAGGATAGGCAGATTTACTGACCCTTGAGTTTCTTTACAATGTCAGGGAATTGACTCTTGAAATCAGGGTGAACCCTTCCTAAAAACAATTTTATCCCTTTGATCTCCTGCTTTAATTCTTCCAGTTCTTTAAGTGCAGAGTTCAGACTGTCAAACTTCTCTGTAAGGGTGCTTATCTCTTTTTCGAGTAAACTTAATCTCTCTTTAAGATATTTTTCTTCTTTCATTAATTGTTATTTTCTCCTCTGAAATTTTGTCTTCTTGCGAAGCTTCCTATGTTTGTGTTTGCTCATCTTCTTCTTTCTCCATTTAACTACGCTACCCATTATTTCACCTCCTTATGTTTCTTTGGCTGTATTCCTTTGCCTGTGCCATAAAGGCCTCAAGCTGAATCTCTGTTGTTGAAGATTCTGTTCCGTCATAAGCTATGCTGAGGCATGGTATGCCAAAATCCCTGCTAATGCCCCTCATAATAGTTGTTACCACAGTCCCTGGCATACATCCAAAGGGCATAGCATTGATTATGCCTGATGCCCCCCGATCAACAAGGTCAAGGGTCTTTCCAATACTTAATATTGCCTCACCTTCAAAAGAATCATGTAGATAGGGTAAGGCCTTTCTCAATATATCTTTCGTGTCAGGCTCTTTCAGTGTCTTGAGTAAACCCCTGAAATAGACCGAGTATTTGTGTTCAATTCTCTTTTGAAAGAACTTTTTTAACAGAAATTCAATAATAGCAGACCTGTCTCTTTTTATCAAGGCCTTTCTTAAACCCATAAGATTAACATAGTATATCCATTCCTCAACGGGGGCAAGCCATGCCTCCCCTCCGAGGGATTCTATCTTTCTTATGAGGTTTTCATTTGAGAATCTATGGCTTCTAACGAAGATCTCACCCACGATGCCTATCAATGGCCGGTCTTCCCTCTTTTTCGGGATCCCCTCAAAGTCCTCTCTCATCCTTTTCAGGACACCTTCAATATTTCCATTCACACCACTCAAGGAGGAATAAAGGGTTTCTATGTATCGGTTATATAACACCTCCGTTGAACCTTTTTCTTTTTCATAGGGCCTTGTCTCATGAAGACATTTATTAAGAAGCTCATAGGCAACAATCCCTTTCCAGGCATGGGCAGAAAAGTCCTTTCCCACTATTCCGAGTTCACGGTAAAAGGTTGAATCCTGATTCGGTGAAAAGATAGGGATATCCTTAAATCCAACCTCATCGAGTACCATCCTGTGAAATACATTATACTGACCAAATCTGCAGGGACCGGAGCCTGAGGGCATAAAAAAGGCAGACTGTTCAGGTTTAAAATCAGGAGATAGCACCTTCTTTAGCATATCACCTGTTGTGACTGTACAGGGGTAGCACTCCTTACCTGATACAAATCTTCTTCCAAGGTCGATAGCCTCTCTGTCTGATTCTGGCAATACCTCGGCTTTGATCCCACATCTCTCAAAGGCAGCAGCAAGTGCAAAGGCATGGTCAGACATGCGGGGGATATAGATAGTGCGTTTTTTTAGTGACGAAGACGCCACCTGGTGAATTGGTAAAGTAGTTAAGTGGTGAAGGTTTAGTTTCTCTCCACCTCTTAACCTCTTTACCCCTTCACCAATATCCCCTTTAAGTTGCTGTTCTATGCTATCGAGAAAGGCCTCACACCTGGTTATGGCACCTGCGTCTGCGCTGTGTTCATCTATCTCTAAGTGAAGAAAGGGCTTATTAGCTAACTCCTTTCCAAAATATTTAAGGATAAAGGAGTCAGGTCCGCATGAGAAGTTACCTATATAAATAGGATAAAGATGAGGATTATCCCTTATGATTCGTGCGGCCCTCAGTATCCTCTGGCCTGATTTCCAGTACATATTGGGCCAGTCCTCAGAAATCCTCACGTCCTTAATATCGAGAAAATCAAAGGGGATAGATATAATCCCTAAATTTGCGAGCTTTCTCGGCAAGTCGAGATTAACACCCCTGTCAGAGGCATTATAGGACCTGCCTACTATAACTATTCCAAGCCTGTTATCCTTTTGTAAGATTGTGAGTATTTCCTTTCCCTTCGATTTAATAGAATCGAAAAATTGACTCTGTGCTTTTTTTGCAATTTCAAGGGCACCGAAAAGTTCTCTCCTCCCTATTCCATAACCTTTAAAAATCCTGAGCAACTCTTTAATCAAGCCACTTTCACCCCGACTCATATCAACTATAGGGGTTAATATCTCTATCTCAGGATGAGCCACCCTTGCGGCGTATGGTACAGTTTGAGTGAGAGGGCAAGCAAAACCTCTTTGGAACTCATCTTCTCCATCATTCATATTTATAAAGCTCGGTATTAGAAGGGTCTTTATTCCATTGTCTATCAGGTATTTTATATGACCATGCGCTACCTTGATTGGAAAACATGTATCGGCCAGGACAGCCTCGGTCCCTGTGTCCACGATCTCTCTATTGGTCTTTGGAGAGACCACAACATCAAAACCCAGTTCCCATAGAAGTGTTGTCCAGAAGGGAAGATAGTCGTGGAAAAAGAAGATATAGGGGATGCCTATCTTTATTGACTCATTATCCGTTACCTGTAACCTCTTACTGTATTTTAGGTGTTCCTTCCAGAGCATCTCCTCCCTGACGGCAAATAGGTCTTCTATCTCCTTTTTTTGTCCACGCCTCACATCATATTTTTCACACCTTCCTCCATAATAGAGAAAACCATCCTCTCCCTCTATCTTAACCCTATTTATCTCACAGACATTTGGACATCCTTTACACTCAAAGGAGTTAATCTTATAGGGCCTTTCAGCGAGGTTAAAACCCTTGAACTTCGTTAAACGATAAGTGGGTGAGTGGGTGAGTGGGAAGTCCCCTTCACCAGCTTTCATATAGTCCCTGGCAATAAGGGCCATTCCGATAGCCCCTGTCACATCATGATGAGGCGGAACAATAATTTTTTTGCCAAGATAATTTTCAAAGGCTGCCACTACCGCCTTATTAAAGGCAACGCCACCCTGAAAGAATATCTTATCACCGATGGGCTTTCCTGCCACAACCTTGTTTATATAATTCTGGACAATGGAGTAGGCAAGGCCTGCCAGCAAATCATTTTTATCAGCCCCCTTCTGAAGGTTTGCCATGAGGGAGTTCTCCATAAAGACTGTGCACCTCTCACCCAATCTACAGGGGCTTTGAGCTGAACAGGCACATTCGGCAAATTCATCTTTGATTGATATATTGAGCTTTTCAGCCTGCTCCTCAAGAAAAGAGCCTGTCCCTGCTGCACAGGCCTTGTTCATCTCGAAATCAACTATAATGCCATCCCTGAGGGATATATACTTAGAATCCTGCCCCCCTATCTCAAATATTGTATCAACGGTCTTATCAATAAATACTGCTGCAGTTGCCTGTGCGGTTATCTCGTTCTTGACAATATCAGCCCCTACATAATCAGCTATCATATATCTTCCTGAACCTGTCGTTCCAACACCAGCTATCTCGATTTTGTCACCTATCTCCTGTCCTATCTCCCTTAATCCCTGATTGACAGCCTCTATAGGCCTTCCTGCGGTCATCAGATACCTCTTTGCGAGGAGATTACCATTTTCATCAATAACCGCAAGGTTTGTGCTGATTGAGCCAATATCAATGCCTAAAAATGCCTTTGTCCGTGATGCGTGACCCGTGATTCGTGATGAGTTAATCTCCCCTGACTCGCCACCCTTTTTTCGGTTCTCTAAGACAAGTGGTTTATGGCCTGACTCTACAAATCTTATTTGATCAATCAATGAACCAAATTTATCAAGGTCAAGATTGTTTTCTCTTCCCTCTTCCATATCCTTAAAAGCTGCACCAATAGCACCCATAAGGGCAAATTCATCAGGTACTATAAATCTGTCAAATCCAAAAACTTCCTTGAACGCCCTTACCATCCCCTTATTTGCCGCAACACCTCCCTGAAAGGATACAGGTTCTTCAATATCCCTTCCTCTCACTATGGAACCTTTAAAATTCCTGGCCACAGCAAAACATAGACCTGCCACTATATCCTCTACAGGTGTTGCAATCTGTTGAAGATGTATCATATCAGACTTTGCAAAGACGCTACACCTTCCGGCAACCCTGGCAGGTCTCTCTGACCTCATAGCCATCTCGCTAAACTCTTCAATCGTAAGCCTCAATCTCTCAGCCTGTTGATCAAGAAAAGACCCTGTTCCAGCGGCACAAACGGAATTCATTGAAAAGTCTTCTATAGCGTCACCCCTTATTTTTATCAACTTAGAGTCCTCGCCACCAAGCTCTATAATCGTCCTTACATCAGGATAGAGCCTCTTTGTTGCAAAGGCCTGGGCACTTATCTCATTTGTAAAAGGGATACCGAGTTTTTGAGATATTATCTTTCCAGATGAACCTGTAACTGATAAAGAGAAAGACTCTCCGAATTGATAAATGTTTCTCAGTAAATTATAAGCCACTCGCAAGGGATGCCCCTTATGTCTTTCATAAAAAGAGGCAATCCTTTGACCTTTTTCGTCGAGGACTACGGCCTTGACGCTAACAGATCCTATATCGAGGCCTATGTACTTCATTCTTTACCCCCTGAATTAAGAAATATTGATAACCATTCCTCAAAGGTCTGGAGCTTATCATCACCATAAGCCTTTATAATTTCTTTGACCTTTGCGATGGGCTTTTCATGGTTGAGGTCATGCTCGGTCTTCGAAAAGAATTTATCAGCGAGGCATATGATCTTTTCCTCGATCGTTTCTGGAACCATATCTCTTACGGGTAAGGGCAGTCTCTTCTTTCTGACATCATCTGCTGTTATACCAAGCCCAACATGCCTCTCGCATACGAGGGCATGCCTGTTAAGACCTTCTCCTTCGAGGATCTCTCTGCCAAGGTAACCGTGACATATATAATCGTTGTATCCGAAACAGCCTATCTTCGGAGCATTTGTGAGGAATATCCCTATATCATGGAGTATGGAGGCCTCTCTAATAAAATCTATATCTGGATTGAGATGATCAACCCTTTTCGCTATCTCAACAGCCTTTTTTGCTACAACCCTTCCATGATGTACAAGGAAATAATAGGCCTTTGAATCAGGCTCATAATACTTCTCTATTATCTTAAAAGGATCAACCATAGCTCTGTTAGCCAAGAAACCTTCTCATATGGGCAGCCTCGACAATCATACTCTGAAGATTACCTGTTTCACCGTCCTTAACAGCCCTGATCATCCTCGATGTCATGAGTTTGTGGTTAAGGTCAGAATCAAAGGGACCCCACCTATCAAGAAACCTCTTTATAATGACGCCAACCTCTTCAGGTAGTATGTTGAAGACATCATCATTAAAGAATGTCAGGGCCTTCTTGAGATCAAATTCATAATTAATGTATGCCTCTCTCAGACAGTTTATATCATCATTGCTTAATGAACTGAGACCAATTATCTCAGGAGGCAAACCTATTGAATAACAGGCTGCACAAAAGCTTATCACCCTCGGTAGCCTTACCTTGCCAATACTCCTCGAATAACCGAAGAGGCCCACATGGAGTTTTCTCATCCTCCTCCTTGGTATAAAGGTGGAAAGGTTATTTATTAGCGGCGCAATATGTTCAATCACTCTTTGATACTCAGAAGATACCTTCTCTATAATTTCGAGACACCTTTCTTCATCAACCTCCGTGCCCTTTTTCATCTGCGATGACTTGAGCTTATTTATCCCAGCTATAACAGAAGGAACAGGATTATCGTATTTAAAGGCAGACTGAATAGTGAAGGTCTGTACATCAGGATATTCTGAGAGTACATAGTCAACTGTTTCTGGTGTGAGATGCCCTCTGAAGGGAGGGGAACCAACACCGAGGATTGGGTATATCCTGATGCCTGTCTCATCTGAGAGTTTCCTTAACCTCTGCAGGGCGATCTTATTACAGAGTATGGCACTAACCATCCCGTAGTTCATAGCAGGATCTGATCTTGCTATAAAGACCCTCTGATGAGAAATGTCTTTATCCTTGAGATATTCCTTGACAATCCTATTTGACTCGAGCATATGCTCTCTGTCCTCAAAAAGAGGTATAACATTTATCCTCTCGGGATTAAAATCGCCTATCCATTCAGCTATAGTAATATCACCAGGATAAAAGGGACTCCTTTGCTTTCCCACGACAAAATCCTTGTAATAATAATAAATCCTATTCAGGCTTTCGGAGGATAGGGTCATGGGCAGGATAACCTCAAAGATAGGAGCTATCTTTTCTCCGTAAAAAAGCATTGCCGAGTCGCAGGACCTCGGTATACTCTCGAGGGTCTCTATGAGTACCTTTGCCTCATCCTTTTCTACATCAGGGTTTGGAACCCTTAAGGTCAGGAAGACATCCTCTCCAAGCCTCATTTTCTTAAAAAAGTGTTCATATCGAGTAAGTAATTTCCTGACAACAAAGTCATCCACCTCTTTACCCTCGCAGTCCCACATCTGCTCATCACATCCAAGGTGTGAAAAGGCATAATAGGCCTCCTGAATCTCATCATCGCCTGACATATCCTGACTTTCTGCAAAGAAAGGCAAAAGGACATTATCAGGATGCTGTGTAGACATAATTCTCGGAATCTTCATATCTATCCTTTTGTGAAATTTAAAATATTTTAACCTAAATTAATAGTAAATTGAAGCCAGTCTAAACCCAAACGTTGCAGAAATTAGCCTGATATTTGGTTAATAGGTAATAGGTCATAGGTCATCGCTCATGGCCATGAGCCAAGAGCTATGAGCTAATTGCCATAACCCATCACCTACAACCCAAAACCCATAACCTATAACCTATAACCTATAACCTTAAATATCAAATCGTATTATAAAAGTTTTTGAGGCATGCCAGTCTCCGAATTTATACAACATTAAGGTAAAGATTAAGTCCAATTTATAAAGAAATGGAAGGCTTTAAAGCTTTACAAAATATACTGAAAGATATCAGGAAAAGGGGCAGGAGAAATAGATCTCCTGCCCCGACGGTCATTCCTTACTTATCTCGTACTTTCCACTACTGTCAATCTTCATATTTGCATTCAGAAACCTCACCTTATAACCAGCCTCTTTCAGAATATGATAGGCCATTTCTGCCCTGACACCTGTTGAGCAATGGGTGATTATCTCTTTATCCTTTGGTATTTGGGTTAGCTTTCCTGTTATCTCCTGAGTTGGAATGTTTTTCGCTCCCTTCAGCATGCCCTGCATAGCCTCATCCTCGTCCCTCACATCGAGTATAAATTTGTCGGATGGAAGGGTCTCTGCGATCTTTTTAAATTCCTCAACGGGTATCTCTCCTGGTCTTGGTTTTGGGATATAAACTATCTTTGTCTTGATTTTATCTTTCTGAAGGGGGAGTCCTGCATTTTCCCATGCCTTTATCCCTCCTTCGAGAATGCTTGTATTGGTATATCCCCATGCCCTGACAACCTTGAATGCCTCGAGAGCTAGCCTGTCATCATATGAATAGAGAACTATAGGAGCCTTTTTGTCAGCAGGAAACTTATCCTTCGACATTGCTATCATATCCGATGGTATTGAAACGGCATCTGGAATATGGCCTTTCAAAACATCACCAGATGCCCTCAGGTCTATTATTACCTGGGGTATTCCCTTATCCATGTTCTCCTTAACAAATTTTACAGTAGATACAACAGGCTTTCCAGCCTTTTTCCACTCAGGCATCCCATCATGAAAGACCTTTACATTCTTATATCCAAGCCTCTCTGCCTTACTGGCGGAGTTTGGACTGAGCCTTCAGGTAACGCCTGCGCAATAGAATATAAGATGGGCATTCTTATCCTCTGGTAATTTATCGATATATTTATCGAATTCAGCATCATATATTGAGATGGCTCCTGGTATATGTCCTTCATGGTATCTCGGACCAGGTCTGGAATCGATAAGGAAAAAACCACCCTTTTCGCCCTCCTCCACAATCCTGGATAGTTCGTTGACCCTTATGAGTTTTTCTTCTGGGACCTTTGCAGGAGGCTTGACCAAAACACTCTTCGCATATAGTTGTCCTCCTCTGTCCTCAATCTCTATGGACACTTCTTTATCCCTGGGAATCTTATTGATTTTTTCAGCACCAATTAGTTTAGTGTTGTCATCATACTTCACAATCCACGTGGCAGGCCCTATCTGAATCTGAATAGTCTCGGCCTTTTGTGATAGACTTG
>JBKBUB010000049.1:0-8943 GCA_046290925.1 Thermodesulfovibrionales bacterium
ATAGTTAGTTCCATTGGTTTTGTAATCCTTCCGCCTCCAAAGGTCTTTATGGTTCTTCCAGCAGCCAGAAGACCCTTGTCTATATTATGGTGAAGAATGGTTCCAAAGGCCTTTCTGTATTCTTTACTTAAGGTAATAGAGATAGCCTCCATGATAGAGTCACAGATATAGTCAGGATGTCCTATCCCCTTTCTCTCTACTATCTCCACATCATGCTCAATTACGCTTATGCCCTTGTAGGTCTCAACAGAGATCATAATTAATAATATCACACTTTCAAATAGATTAACCTCAAAAATGCATTATCTGGGTTAAACCCTGCTCGTGATTGGCGCATGCGGAAACATCGCACTTTTCCATAAGTTGGCAGTTGAGGCATATTAGGTTTCTGGAAAAAGTTATAATTTTTATATATAATAATTAATAAATGGCTTAACTTCTGGGTTATAGTCTTCTGTAACTTTAAGTTACAGCTTGTTACTTTCTGTAAAGAAAGAGAATTAAAATTGCAAATACTCTTATACAACCATTGCTTTTTGGTGTCTTTTATGATAAATTCAAAAACTTATAACTCAGGAGGCTTTTAATGAAGTTATTAAAAGAGAACATTAACGAATACTATAAAGAAGTAGACGATGTAATTACAGAAGAGAAGAAGCGGAGAGGTCTGCTCATCCATGCGTTGCAGATGATCCAGAAGGAACATAATTACCTTCCTGAAGAGAAACTGAGAGAACTCTCAAAAGATTTGGGTATCTCACTTTCTGATATATACAGCACAGCCTCCTTTTATAAACACTTTTATTTCAAGCCGAGGGGTAAGAATGTTGTTTGCGTTTGTATGGGTACGGCCTGTCATGTCAGGGGTGCCGGTAAGGTACTTGAGAGGCTTGAGGAAAACTTTGGGATTAAAGGCGGTGAGACAACACCTGACCTTTCTGTAACACTCGAAACGGTTGGATGTGTCGGTTGCTGCGGGTTAGCTCCTGTTGTTACGGTGAATGAGGAGGTTGTTGGTACTGTAGACGCAAAGAAAATAGAAGAGATAATAAATGAAACAAGGTCTAAATGAGGTGGGAAAAGATGGAAAGACTCAAGAGCATAGATGATTTGAGAATATTGAGGGAGAAACTCTCTGTTGAGACATTCTCTCCTGACCGATACAGAGCAAGGGTCTGTTGTGGTACGGCCTGTACAGCCTCGGGCTCAGCAAAGGTTATCAGGGAGATGGAGGAACATGCATCCAAAAAAGGGATACAACTGGAGATAGTTAAAACAGGCTGTCAGGGTATGTGCCAAAAAGGTCCTGTTATGAATGTTGAACCAGCAGATATATTCTATCAGAAGGTAAAGCCCGAGCAGGCACAATCGCTCATAAATTTTACCTTCCTCGGTGGCATGCCCTTCAGGCAGGCCCTATTTAGGGAAGATATCACGACAGAACCAATACCGGAGATGCTGGATGTGCCTTTTTATAAAAAACAGTTCAGGATCGCCCTCAGGAATAACGGAAGGATAGATCCTACAAATATCTACCATTATATCGCAGTGGGTGGCTACAGGGCCCTCGAAAAGGCTCTTTCCTCAATGACACCTGATGATGTCCTAAATGAGGTCGATAGGGCAATCTTAAGGGGAAGGGGAGGAGCTGGGTTCCCTGCAGGCAAGAAATGGAAGCACACTAAGTCTGCTCCTGGTAAGATAAAGTTTGTTATTGCAAATGGTGATGAAGGTGACCCTGGCGCCTTCATGGATAGATCAATCATGGAGGGTGACCCGCATAGCCTCTTTGAGGGAATGCTACTCTGTGCCTATGCAATTGGTGCTGAGTATGGCTTTATATATGTCAGGCATGAATACCCATTAGCTGTTAAGAATCTAAAAACAGCTATCAGACAGGCAGAGGAGTTGGGTCTCCTCGGTAAGAATATCCTTGGAACCAATTTCAACTTTTATTTAGATGTAAGGGAGGGTGCTGGCGCCTTTGTATGCGGTGAGTCTACTGCCCTTGTTGCCTCAATTGAGGGCGAGAGGGGATTCCCACGACCAAGACCACCGAGGCTTTCTGAACCAGGAGGTGGTGTGTGGGGTTACCCATCGAATCTGAATAACATAGAGACCTATGCCTGTGTGCCTCCGATAATAGAAAAGGGTGCAGATTGGTTCAGGAGCATCGGAACAGAGACCTCACCTGGAACAAAGGTCTTTGCCCTAACAGGGAAGGTAGTTAATACAGGTCTTGTTGAGGTGCCGATGGGGATTACACTAAGGGAGATAATCTTTGATATAGGTGGAGGTATTATTGGAGGCAAGAGGTTTAAGGCTGTCCAGACAGGTGGACCCTCAGGTGGGTGCATACCTGAGAAATATCTTGATCTAAAGGTCGACTTTGATACCCTTACATCTGTTGGTTCAATGATGGGCTCAGGTGGTATGGTTGTTATGGACGAGGACACCTGTATGGTTGATGTGGCAAGGTATTTTCTGTCCTTCTGTCAATCTGAATCCTGCGGTAAATGCCCTCCTTGCAGACTTGGCACATACCAGATGCTTCAGATACTGGAGAGGATTACGCAGGGTAAAGGCCAGCATGGGGATATCGAGAGGCTTATAGAACTTGGAAAGCTTGTTCAGAAGGGATCTTTATGCGGACTCGGACAGAGCGCACCAAACCCGGTCTTAAGCACGATTAAATACTTCAGGGAGGAGTACGAAGAGCATATATACGACAACTATTGTAGGGCAAATGTTTGCAAGGGAACAGGTGTATTTGTGATAAATCAGGCAGAGTGTTTCAGGTGCGGTCTCTGCAAGCAGGCCTGCGCCTATGGGGCTGTTATCGAGACAAAGGACAGATATGTAATAGACCGAGATTACTGCCAACAGTGCAAGGCCTGTTACTATGCCTGTCCTATCGGTGCTGTTAAGATACGGAAAAGAAGTATAATAAAACTTGAAGAACAATTCAGGATACCTACAGAGAGGATCGAGATCCTCGAAAGGAGAGCAAAGATGACCTTAAAGGATTTATTAACAACGAAACCATCAAAGATGGTTACATGTAAGACAGACTGCATAGTTGCTGATGCAATATCTATCATGGATACAAATAATATTGGTTCTATACTCGTTTTAGATAAGGAAGAGAAACTTGCAGGAATCTTTACAGAAAGGGATCTCATGCATTGTATAGCTAAGAAGATCCCGATGAATGAAGAAATTATGCAGAATGTTATGACACAGAAACCTCTTACCCTGGATGCATCAACAGATATAAGTGTGGCTGTTCATCTTATGTCAGAAAGAAAGATAAGGCATTTACCTGTTACGGAGGATGAAAAGGTTATAGGCATGGTCTCTTACAGGGACCTTGTCTCGTATTTACTGCCCGAGGTTATTTACATGGCAGAAGATATTTATTAAGAGGGGTTCTGAAATGACAGAGGTCAAGGAATTAAAGGTTGAGGATATAAAGAAGATTGCAGAAGGGATAAGATGCCCTGTCCAGAGGTCTCTTTATTATATTAAGGAGTTTCTTGCAGGACCCATGTGTGGTAGGTGCCTTCCCTGCAGCCTTGGCAGTTATGAAGCGAGGATTAGAATAGAGAATATCGTCGAGGGAAGGGGTAGTGAGGCAGATTTAATAGCGATAAAAAGGATTGCTAATGATATGCTCGAGGGTTCTATGTGTAAGAAGGGGAAGGACACGGCTAAATTTATCTTAGAGTGGATGGAGAAGGGTGCCTTTGAAGAACATATCGGGGGAAGATGCCATGACCTTGAATGCAAGGCCTTTATTGAATACATGATTATACCTGAAAAATGCACAATGTGTGGTCTTTGCAAGGATGTATGTAAATATGGCGCTATTCATGGGGAAAAGAGGAGGCCCTTTATGAGCGGTTATCTGCCCTTTGAGATAAGACAGAAGAGATGCACAAAGTGTGGTGAATGCATAAAGGTATGCCCTGAGGAGGCTATTATCATTGTTGAGGCGGTGAGCAAAGAGCCTGTGGGTGTATAAGCATTAGGATAAATAATTCTAAATTCTTGAATCTTAATCTGAGGAGGCTTAAATGGCAAACATGATTAACCTGAAGATAGACGGAAGGGATGTAAAGGCCCAGGAGGGTATGAATCTCATCGATGCTGCTGAAATTGCTGGGATTCATATACCCAATCTCTGCTACCTTAAAGGAATGAAGGGAATAGGTGCCTGCAGGATGTGTCTCGTCGAGATTGAAGGGATGAAGACCCCTGTCATTGCCTGTACAACTAAGGCAAAGGAAGGGATGGTTGTTTATACAAAGACAGAGAAGGTTGAGGAGGTCAGGAAGTTTGTTATCGACCTTATACTTTCAATGCATCCCCTCGATTGCATGACCTGTACAAAGGCAGGCGTTTGTAATCTGCAGAAGTATGCCTATGACTTCGAGATAAAGGAGTCGAGTTTTACGAGAAAGAAGTTCGGGTTCTCTCCCGAGGAGGGTAATCCCTTTATTAAGAGAGACCCTGATTATTGTATCCTCTGTGGTAGGTGTGTGAGGATCTGTAAGAGTCAGGATACAAATGTCCTCGATTTTATGGGAAGGGGTGTTGGTTCAAAGGTTACAACAGCAGATGACAGGCCTTTGCAGGAGTCAGGTTGCACCTTCTGCGGTAGCTGTATAGATGTCTGCCCTGTTAATGCGATACTTGAGGCTGATAGATGGAGGAAGGGAAGGGAATGGGATTATGAAAAGATTAATTCCGCATGTCTGCTCTGTGGAAATGGTTGCGATATAACAGTTAGCACAAAGGAAGGCAGGGTAATGAAGATAAATGCCGGAGCATTAGATGGCTCTGCAGAGAGATATATCTGTGCCTATGGGAGGTTTGGCTTTGACTGCATTGAGGCAGACACGAGGGTAACGGCACCAATGAAGCGTATAAATGGTGAACTTGTCGAGACAACCTGGGAAGATGCCCTGAATATAGCTTCTGAGCAACTCAAGAAGGCAGGTGAAAGGGCAGGGTTCATAGCAACAGGTGGTCTCCTGAATGAGGATGCCTTGACATTAAAAAGGTTTGCAAGCGATGTTGTTAAGACAAAAAGCATCGATACGACTGTGAGCCTATATGGAAATTACGATAATCTTATCTCAGGAGGGGCCGACCTCGATTCAGCAGATCTCTTTGTTCTCGTTGACCTTAATCCCTCACAGTGGAAGAGGATACTCCCTGCCCTGGATGCTATAGTTCGAAGGCGCATAAAGACAGGCGCAAGGCTTATAACGATAAATTCAGAATCACCTGATATCGCCTCTGTAGCAGCCATAAATCTTGTTGGTGATGAGGCTTCAATATTGTCAGGAATTGCAAAGGCCCTGATTGATAAGGGACTTTCTGCTGACAAAAAGGTAATCAATGCTGTATCTGATTCTGAAGTAACTGAAGAGATCGAGAAGGCTTCATCCCTTTATATCGATTCGAAGAGTCCTGTGGTTCTTTCTTCACCGTCAATGTATAAGGCATCAGCTAATCTGGCATTAATTAAGGGCTCTGCTGTATCTGTCCCTATCGAGAGCAATGCAAAGGGTGTCCTTCTTATGGGGCTTATTACTGAGGGGAATGGATATAAAGAGATGGTTTCAGGTAGAACAGAACTATTATATGTTGTAGGAGAGGTTCCTTTGAATGAGAGACCTGATACAGATTTTATGATAGTTCAGCATTCCCATCTAACAGAACTGGCAAAGAAGGCAGATCTTGTTTTACCCTCTGTGACTTATCTCGAGGTCTCAGGAACAATGGTTGATTATCTTGGAAGGCTGAAAAACATCTGCAGGACCGTAGAACCTGCTGGAGAGTCCCTTTCTCACAGGGAGATATTCTTAAAGTTAGCAAAAGCCATGGGAGTTAAGATGAAAGAGGGTAAGGATACAGAGGTTAAGAAGCTTGCAAAGGTGAAGGCAAAGGTATCATTCTATCCCTTTATGAAGGAAGAAGGGTTTGATGTATCCCCTTCTGATATGATTGGTCAATTGAACGCCTCTGTTATAAATGGTTCAAGATTATTATGGCTTAAAGAGACGGAAAGAATGATAGGTGCGGCACAGTAAATCTGGAGGGGTAAATGGTATCTATTGAGGATTTAAGAAGACAGGTTCTCTTTGATGACCTTGATAATATATCACTGGAAAAGATTGCTCAAAGGCTACGGATACTCAATTTCAAAAAGGGAGAGACACTATTCGGTGAAGGTGATGAAGCCCGAGGTATATACCTTATCAATTCAGGTAAGATAGAGATTACAAAGGCCACCCCTGATGGTTGGAGGCAGACCATTGCCCATTTTGGTCCTGGAAATTTTTGTGGAGAACTCTCGATAATAGAA
The DNA here is from genome assembly GCA_046290925.1 of Thermodesulfovibrionales bacterium. Taxonomy (GTDB): domain Bacteria; phylum Nitrospirota; class Thermodesulfovibrionia; order Thermodesulfovibrionales; family UBA9159; genus JBBIPQ01. The sequence goes on from JBKBUB010000049.1 coordinate 6,377, forward strand.
AATAGAAAACACGAGGCAAAGGCGGTGGCGACCGAAAACGTCTCGGTTTATCTTCTCTCTGTGGAAGATTTTCAGCGGATAGAAAAAGAGGACCTTTTACTTGCAAGCAAGATCCTAAAAAAACTCGTTCTTATATTGAGCAAAAACATAAGACTTATGAACGAGAGGTTTCTTAAGGCCTTAGTGAACTATTGATGGAGGACCCTTGGAGGAGAGTTTTTACCGTATTCTCGATAGGTATGAGAAGGGAGAGGGTAATCTCATATCCCTTCTTCAGGATATCCAGGCCGAGTTTGGGTATATACCAGAGGAAGCTGTAAACTGGTTTTCTGAGAGGCTCGAACTGCCACCGAGCAGGTTTTTTGGTGTTGCCACCTTTTATGCCCAGTTTCATTTAAAGCCCCGAGGTAAAAATATAATCTCTGTTTGCTGTGGTACTGCCTGCCACGTTAAGGGAGGCTCAAAGATAGTTGAGAGGATTCAGAGGGACCTTGGTCTTACCTCTGAAGGAGAGACAACACCAGATGGTAATTTTACACTCGAGGTTGTAAGGTGTGTAGGTGCCTGTAGCCTTGCTCCTGTTGTTATAGTAAATGATAGGGTTCATTCCGAGATGACTGTAGATAGCTCATCAAAGCTTATAAAGAAGTTGATTAAAGAGGGAGAAGGTGGAGGAAAATAATCTCAGGAAGGTTGTTGTAAGGGTCTGCATAGGCACTGGCGGTCTCGCTGCTGGTGGTAAGGAGGTCATTGAGGCCTTTAAAAAGGCAATTAATGATTTTTGTGTTGATGTGGAACTCGACTTCACCTGTCACTATCAGAAGGTGGGTTGTAGGGGGTTCTGTGCACGAGATGTCCTCGTTGACGTCGTTGACAGAGGAAAGAGCGTCACCTATCAAGGCATAAAGCCTGAGATGGCGAAGAGGATAGTTGTTGACCATCTTATTAAAGGTAAGCCTGTTGAGGAATGGCTGATAGATGACTCTTACTATGCCTTCCATGAAAAGCAGAAGAAGATCCTGCTAAAAGACTGTGGTACCATTGACCCTGAAGATATACAGGCCTATATAGATGTGGGAGGCTACTCAGGGATAAAAAAGGTATTATCAGAGATGACCCCTGAGGCGGTTATTGAAGAGATAAAGGCATCAGGACTTCGTGGAAGGGGAGGGGCAGGATTCCCGACAGGAGTAAAATGGGAGGCAGGCAGAAAGCAGCCAGGGGATATAAAGTACATAATCTGCAATGCCGATGAGGGGGACCCTGGCGCCTTCATGGATAGGTCAATAATCGAAGGTAACCCCCATTCTGTTATTGAGGGTATGCTTATAGCAGGTTATGCCGTTGGATCAAGTCATGGATACGTATATATAAGGGCTGAGTATCCCCACGCAGTTGATAGACTGAATCTTGCTATCTCACAGGCAAAGGAACGGGGATTTCTCGGTAAGGGCATAATGGGCTACAATTTTGATTTTGATATAAAGATAAAGTTAGGAGCGGGTGCCTTTGTCTGCGGTGAAGAAACGGCCCTTATTGCCTCCATTGAGGGTCAGAGGGGGATGCCCAGGGCAAAACCACCCTTCCCTGTTCAGAGGGGCCTCTGGGGAAAACCAACAGTAATAAACAATGTGGAGACCCTTTCAAATATACCCTACATAATAAGAAATGGCGCTGCCTGGTATGCCTCTGTAGGTACAGAGAAGTCCAAAGGAACAAAGGTCTTTGCCCTCACAGGAAAGGTGAAGAATACAGGTCTTATTGAGGTGCCTATGGGGATAAGGCTCGGTGAGATAATATACGATATTGGCGGCGGTATCATAGGCGATAAGAAGTTTAAGGCTGTTCAAACAGGCGGGCCCTCAGGTGGTTGCATACCTGCCACATTACTTGATACACCTGTGGATTACGAATCCTTTGCGAAGGTTGGTTCTATAATAGGCTCTGGAGGAATGGTAGTCCTTGATGAAACAGACTGTATGGTTAATATAGCAAAATTCTTCCTCGAATTTACCCAGGCAGAGTCCTGTGGGAAATGCGTACCCTGTAGAATCGGTACCAAGAGACTCCTGGAGATACTTGACAGGATTACAAAGGGACAGGGAAGGGAAGGTGATATAGAATTACTCGAAAAACTTAGTAAGGATGTGAAACTTGCCTCCCTCTGCGGTCTCGGTCAGACAGCCCCGAATCCAGTGCTTAGCACTATCAAATACTTCAGGGATGAGTATGAGGCTCATATCAGGGATAAAAAATGTCCGGCAAAGGTGTGCAAGGATTTATTGACTTTTTATATAATTGAAGAATTCTGTAAGGGTTGCGGTGCCTGTTTAAGGGCCTGTCCCGCAGGGGCAATTACAGGTGAGAAGAAGAAACCTCACAGGATAAATCCCGAGCTTTGTATAAAATGTGGTGCCTGTTTTGATGTATGCAAATTCGATGCAGTAAGGAAGGATTAAAGGAGTAGATATGCCGAGGATAACCATTGATGGAAAGACCATTGATGTGCCAGAGGGTGTAACGGTCCTTGACGCAGCAAGGATGGCTGATATTCCTATCCCTACCCT
>JBKBUB010000004.1:0-6694 GCA_046290925.1 Thermodesulfovibrionales bacterium
TCAGAGGCACACTTGAGGTGAGTCAGGACATTACAGGGACCAAAAAGCTCGAAGGTAGAATATCCTTGAAAGATGTGATAAACTGAAAGAGGAGGTTTTATGAATACCATCTTCCTGAGTATAATTACCTTAGCCTTCCTCGTAGCTGTCTCTGTCTTCATTATCGTTATGTTAGAGATAAGGAATTCATCAAGGGCGATCAGGGATTTCCTTAAGAATACTGAAGCTAACCTCAAGCCTGCAATCGAAGAACTACAGGATAGCCTTAAGAGTATAAGGAAGGCGGCTGATAGTATAACAGATGTGTCCGATGACCTCAGGGAATTTTCTGGTTCTGTAAGAAAGACAGGAGAAAATGTTAAGAGGATAAGTGATCTTGTTGAGGAGGTCACCTCAGGGACGGTTACAAAGGTCTTCAGCCTCAGGGCCGGGATAAGGGCTGCTATAGAGACCTTATTGAAAAACCTTTTAATCCGTGGCTGAATAGCCTTATTAATTCAATTTAGGAGGTGTTTATGAGACACGAAGAAGGCGGTTATGGTGCAGGGTCAATCTTTTTATCCTTTCTTCTCGGAGGACTGGTCGGTGCTGGCGTTGCCCTTCTCTTTGCACCCCGATCAGGGGAAGAGACGAGGAGAAAGATAAAGGAACTGACAGAAGATGTAAAGGAAAAGGCAGAGGACTATGTAGAACAGGTAAAAGGTAAAGTTACATCAACAGTTGAGAAGGGTAAGGATTTTTTTCAGGAGAAGAAGTCTATTATAACAACGGCTGTTGAGGCAGGCAAAGAGGCCTACGAAAAGGAGAAGGAAAGGCTCACAAAGGAAAAGGAGCAGCATGCATGAGGCCTCAATAGCCCTCAGTATGCTCGATATAATAACCTCACAGTGCATGAAAGAAGGCTTTAACCGAATAAATTCTGTTAAGGTCAGGATAGGAAGGGCCTCAGGTGTCCTTCCCGAGGCTCTGTCCTTTGCCTTTGATATAGCAAAGATTGAAACTATTGCCAGAGACGCTGAATTGATAATCGAGACCGTTCCTCTCGGTGGTCACTGTTACGACTGTGGTAAGTCCTTTGAGATTGATGAGACCTATGTCCTTAACTGCCCTGAATGCTCGTCTTCGTCATTTAAGATAGAAAAGGGATTCGAGATGGATATTATAGAGATGGATGTATCTCGGGAGGGGGAATGAAGGTCAAGGTTGTAAGCAGGATACTCGAGGCAAATGACAGGATTGCAGAGGAAAACAGGAAGGTCTTCAAGGGTCACGGACTCTTTGTAATCAATCTTATGAGCGCCCCTGGCGCTGGGAAGACGACCCTGATAGAAAGAACCATAGATAGTCTCAATGGCTTAAGGATCGGGGTCATCGAGGGTGATATCGCAGGCACTGATGATGCTGAAAGGATAAGCAGGTTTAATGTCCCTGTTGTCCAGATAAACACAGGAGGGGCCTGTCACCTCGATGCTAATATGATAAACGAGGTGCTTCCAGAGTTGCCTCTTGAAAATCTTGATATGGTAATAATTGAAAATGTGGGGAATCTCGTATGTCCTGCTGAATTCAAGGTTGGTGAAGATATAAAGGTGATGCTCTTGAGCATAACAGAAGGACACGATAAACCCCTCAAATATCCCCTTATGTTTAAAGAATCCTCAGCCCTTATAATCAACAAGATTGACCTGCTTCCCTACCTCGAAGTCGATATTAATAAGATAAAAAGGGATGCCCTCTCGATTAATCCTTTGCTCTCCATCTTTGAGGTCTCCTGTAAAACAGGAGAGGGGATTGAGGATTGGGCCCAATGGCTCAAAGGGCAAAGATAGAGATTAAAGGCATAGTTCAAGGGGTTGGATTCAGGCCCTTTGTATATAACCTTGCTGAATCCCTCAGACTTAATGGCTATGTTACTAATACATCAGATGGCGTTACTATCGAGATAGAGGGAGAGGATATAAAGAGTTTCATTAATAGGCTTACCTCAGAGTCACCTCCCCTTTCAAGGATAGTTGATATCGCTGTATCTAACCTTCCTCCAACGGGATATAGGGGATTCAGTATTATAGAGAGCATTGATAATGGAAGGTTTACACTCATCTCAGCCGATGTATCTATATGTGATGACTGTCTCAGGGAACTCTATAACCCAAAGGACAGAAGGTATCTCTATCCTTTTATAAACTGTACAAACTGTGGGCCACGATATTCCATAACCTGTTCAGTTCCCTATGACAGGCCAAACACTACAATGTCTGTCTTCGAAATGTGTGATGATTGCCGCAGGGAATATAATGACCCAAAGGACAGGAGGTTTCATGCCCAGCCAATTGCCTGTCCTGTCTGTGGTCCTAAGGTAGAGTTAAAGATAGTTAATCCCCTTTATAAAGGCATAGATTTTAAAGATCCGATAAGGGGAGCTATAGATCTACTCAAAAAGGGAGCGATCCTGGCCATAAAAGGTCTGGGAGGGTTTCATATCGCTTGCGACGCCAGGAATGCAGAGGCTGTTGGGTTACTGCGACAAAGAAAGAGGAAGAGCAACAAGCCCTTTGCCTTAATGGCACCTGATATAGAAAGGGTCTTAAGATACTGCTATTGCTCTGATATGGAGAGGGATTTACTGATGTCTGAGAAAAGGCCCATTGTTCTTCTAAGAAAAAGGGAGGAGAATAGACTTCCTGCGGTAATAGCTCCAGATAACAATTACTCAGGATTTATGCTCCCTTATACCCCCCTCCATTACCTCCTCTTCTTATATCCTGATAATGACTCTATTATATGCCACTTCGACGCCCTTATAATGACCAGCGGGAACCTTTCAGAGGAACCTATTGAGATGGATAACGAAAAAGCTATGGAGAGGCTTTCGGAAATGGTTGATGCCTTCCTCCTTCATGACAGAGACATCTTTATGAGGGTTGATGATTCTGTTGTAAGGGTCAATAGGCTGGAGAAAGAGGATGGTTTTTTCCCAGTTCTGTCCTTTATCCGACGGTCGAGGGGTTTTGTTCCTGAGCCGATTGACCTTTATGATGATGGGCCAGATGTGCTTGGTTGTGGTGCAGACATTAAGAATACATTTACTATAACAAAGGGAAGATTCGCAATTCCTGGACAGCACATAGGGGATATGGAAAATTATGAGACCCTTTCCTTTTTTGAAGAAAGCCTCAGGAATATAAAACAGATATACAGGGCAGAGCCTGTTGCAATAGCCCATGACCTCCATCCTAATTACCTATCAACACAATGGGCACTAAAACAGGGCAAAAAAGGTATTATGACATATGGAATCCAGCACCACTATGCCCACATAGCCTCTGTTATGGCTGAAAGGAATTTAAGAGATAGGGTCATTGGTGTTGCCTTTGATGGAACAGGTTATGGAATAGACGGATGCCTCTGGGGCGGTGAATTTGTGGTGGTCGATCTCATGGGTTTTGAGAGACCCTTACATCTCAAATATATGCCCCTTCCAGGTGGCGAAAGGGCAGTCAGGGAGCCCTGGAGGATGGCTGTGAGTTATATAATGAAGAGCGCAGGAGAGAGGGAAAGGGTTCTTTATTATCTCAAAAGAATTGGGCTCATGAACAGGTTTGGTAATAACCTGATGAAGGTTTTAGAACTTATTGATAAGAGGGATTTCTCTCCTTTATCTTCAGGTGCGGGAAGGCTCTTTGATGCTGTATCAGCAATACTCGGACTTTGCTACACCAACACCTTTGAGGGTGAGGCTGCTATAGCCCTTGAGTCCCTGGTTAGGGATGATATTGAAGAGGCTTATGAGTTCTTTATTGGCGAAGATATAGATTTATCATCATGTATAAGGGGCATCTTGAGTGACATGGAGGATGATGTCGAAAAATCTATAATAGCTACCAAGTTTCATAATACAGTATCCAGTGTTATACTTCAGGGAGTCAGGAGGCTTTCAGAACTTTATAATCTCAGTGATGTAGTCCTGAGTGGCGGAACTTTTCAAAATCAATACCTCCTTAAAAGGACAATAAAGGCACTGGTCTTATCAGGTTTCAGTGTCTACATTAATGAAAAGGTACCTTGTAATGACGGAGGTATATCGCTCGGACAGGCCTATATATTGAGGGAAAGGCTTAAGAGAGGCATTGATGGATAGGATACTCCTCGGTCACGGTAGTGGTGGTTCCCTGATGTATGAACTGATCAGGGAATATTTTGCTCCTGCCTTTGATCTTAAAGAAACTGGAGATTCAGCTATACTAAACCTCAACCCTCATAACATAGCCTTTACAACAGATTCATATGTCATATCCCCTTTGTTCTTCCATGGTGGTAATATTGGAGAACTCTCGGTCTTTGGAACCGTTAATGACCTCTCTGTATCTGGTGCTATGCCTTTATTTCTGACGGCAGGCCTTATTATTGAAGAGGGTTTTCCCATGGAGGATCTGAAAAGGATAATCTCATCAATGGCAGAGGCAGCAAGAAGGGCAGGGGTGAAGATAGTTGCAGGCGACACAAAGGTGGTAAACAGGGGAAAGGGGGACGGCATATTCATAAATACAGCAGGTATCGGTCTCTTATACGATGGAATCAATATCTCTCCTCATAACATAAGGAAAGGGGATGCAGTGATAATAAGCGGTGAGATAGGAAATCACGGCATGGCTATAATGGCTGAAAGGAATAGCATAACCTTTGACCCACCCATTAAGAGCGATACAGCACCATTAAATGATCTTGTAAAGAACATGATCGGTGTGAGCAAGGATATCCACCTTATGAGAGACCCCACGAGGGGAGGGCTTGCAACAACCCTTAAGGAGCTTGCCATTGAATCCAATAAATGTATAACGATTAAGGAGGAGGCAATACCGGTCCCCCCTCAGGTAATCGGTGCCTGCGAGTTACTCGGCCTCGACCCTCTCTATATTGCAAATGAAGGAATTCTTGTTGCGATCGTAAGTATGGAAGATGCTGAAAAGGTCCTCATGACAATGAGACAGCATCCACTCGGTAGAAAGGCAGCCATTATCGGAGAAGTAGAAGATACACCACAGGGTATGGTATTGCTTGAGACCTCAATCGGAGGCACACGAATCCTCGAGATGTTACAGGGAGAGCAGTTACCGAGGATATGCTGAGGCCATAATTTCTTCGACTATAATTTCCTCAGCATTGAAGCAGTGTTTTTCTTTGCAGACATGGGGGAAACAGGGTTTACAGTCTGATGGCCTAATCTGCAAAACATTATCACCCACGGGTCTCCATACTACAGGGTCAGTTGGACCGTAGATAATTATAGTAGGGATTCCAAGATAGGCACTCAGATGGGCAAGACCGCTATCAGCACCAATAAATAATCTCGCCCTCTTTAAAAGTGATGCTGTCTTTATGATATCATGGTCAAAATAATAAGGCCTTACAAAACCAGAAAGCCAGTGGTCAGCCTCTCCTGCCACGAATAGAGGATCGACAAAGTTTTCCTTCAATCTAAGGAAAAGCCCTGGCGGAAGATTCTTCTTTATTGAGCCACTCGATGGATGAATGATCACCCTTTCTCTAAAAAGGTCTGAATCCTCTATATCTTCCGCCTTAAAGGGGAGGCAACTTGAATAATCCCTGTTTTCTAAACAAAGTCTCTTGATATAGTAATCGACTATCCATTCCCTATCTTCTGGAAATGGATGGACTGTGCCATTAATTCCGATGATTATCTTAAGGTCAAAGTCTTCATCAGGATATGCTGAAACAATCCTGTCAATCCAGCCTATCTTGAGGGCAAGGCTTAAATAATCTCTATTACCAGCAGTGGTGATATGGTATCCCTCTGTCTTTAATATCTCAAAGACAGGAAAGATAAAAAGCGTATCACCAAGACCGCCCCTTCTATAGATAAAGGCCTTTCTCATACGCCATAAGTAAAACCAATCACTTCATCCTTGAGGCTAACAGGATTATGCTAATAATAAGGAGGACAAAAAAGACGATGATCTTTCCGATAATAACAGAAAAGATACCAAATATAAGAAGGGCAGGTATTATATAAGCAGCAAGGCCCCCCCTAATTAAAGGCCTTCCCCTCAAAAAAAGCAGGCCCAATGAGAAAAGGACTAATAGGATGATGATTAACGAAAAGAGTCTCACAAAGGAAGTTTAACCTGATAGAGAAAGAAAAAACAATCCTTTAGCTATAATTGACCAGGTAAGAATCGCTTAATTTAGGTATAATAAAATATGTCGTTAAGGGACGTCATAGGACAGGACAAGGCAGTACAATTACTGTTGAATACATTAAAGACAGGGAGGGTTCCATCGTCCTTGCTTTTTGCAGGAGAGCCTGGGATAGGAAAGAGATATACGGCCTTCAACTTTGCTAAGGCCCTTAACTGCCAAGGTCAGGGATTAGATAGTTGTGATAATTGTCCCTCTTGCAAAAAGATAGACTCAGGAGTTCATCCTGATATCCTTTTTTTAAAACCAGAAAGGGGTGAGATAAGGGTAGATGAGATAAGGTCAATTGAAGAGGCTCTCTCATTTAAACCTTTTGAGGGAAAAAGAAAGGTTGTAATTATTGATGATGCCGAAAAAATGAATCAGTCAGCCTCAAATGCCTTTCTGAAGACCCTGGAGGAACCACCATCAGATAGTATTATCATTATGATCTCATCAAGCCCTGATAGCCTTCCCGCCACAATAAGGTCAAGGTGCT
>JBKBUB010000004.1:6704-18831 GCA_046290925.1 Thermodesulfovibrionales bacterium
AATCCCGGAGAGGGATGTGGAAAGGATAGCAAGAAAGATCCGTCCCGATTCAGACAACCTTAAGACCCTTGTGAGGCTTTCGATGGGAAGGCCTGGGCTTATCGCCTCGTCCGATGCCTTCGGGGATAGAGAGAGACTCCCGAGCACGGTAAGGGCGATGCTAAAGGGAAGTGGTAATCCCTGGAAGGACAGGGAGGAATTAGAGGCATTTATTGAAAACATGATGTTATTGGTAAGGGATATGGCCTTTTATAAGCTAAATTATGAAACAGGTATATTGAACATGGATATAAAGGATCTTGTGAAGGAACTTATCTCAAGGTGTAGCTTAAGGGATATAATAGATACATATGAAAGACTCCTTCTGTTGAGGAGGCAGTTAGACTTCAACCTTAATATTAATATAACCTGGAATTATCTCTCTTATATGTTTAAAAACCTTGCGAAAGGAGGCTCCTGAAATGCCCGATGCCGTTGGTATCAGGTTCAGGCCCTGTGGTAAAATTTATGACTTTGAGGTTAACGGTATCCCTGTCAAAAAAGGGGATCTCGTTGTTGTGGAGTCGGATCTGGGATTAAGCATAGGTACTGTTGTCATAGACAGGCACGAAACACAGGGTAGAGAACTTAAGAAGGTGATCCGTTTGGCCACTGATGAAGACCTGAAACAGAAAGAGGAAAATGATAAGCTATCCGAGGAGTACAGGGCCTTCTGTCTTGAGAGGATAATGGCCAGGGGATTGCCAATGAAACTTATATGTGCAGAGGCAACCCTCGACAGGAAAAGGATTATTTTCTATTTTGTATCAGATGGAAGAGTTGATTTCAGGGAACTTGTCAAAGACCTTGCTGCCAGGTTCAGGACAAGGATAGAGATGAGGCAGATTGGCGTGAGGGATGAGACCAAGATGATAGGTGGCTTAGGGATATGTGGCAGAGAGGTATGCTGTAGGACCTTCCTCACGACCTTTGAGCCTGTATCTATTAAGATGGTAAAGGATCAGGAGATAGTACTGAACACGAGTAAACTCTCAGGATTATGTGGAAGACTGATGTGTTGCCTCGGATATGAGTATGATGAGACAGAGGAAGACAGTGAAAAATGCGTTGAGGCGAGCTCCGAAATCCAGGGGAGCATAGGAGAAGGGGTCATTAGTGATGATACCTGGATAGCAGAAGGACAAACAAACTTGCCTGTAGATGATGAAGTAGCAGAAAAAGAAGAATATGACGGTCCATCGGAAGAAAAAAGGGCTAACGAAGGCAACTTGAGGAGTGATTTCAGGAGGAGAAAAAGGAGAAGATTTCGTAGATGAATAGATTCTATGTAACCACACCTATATACTATGTAAATGATGTACCCCATATAGGGCATGCCTATACAACAATAGCAGCCGACATCCTTGCTCGATGGAACAGGCTTAAGGGTATTCCCACATTCTTTCTTACGGGTACGGATGAACACGGACAAAAGGTGGAAAAGGCTGCCACAGAAAGGCATCGATCTCCGAAGGAACATGCTGATATTATGGTCAAAAACTTTAAGGGTCTATGGTCGCGATTGAATATATCTCATGATGCCTTTATCAGAACCACTGACAGGGAACATATAGAAATAGTAAGGTCAATACTACAAAGTCTATGGGAAAAGGGCGAGATAGTAAAAAGGGAATATTCAGGCTGGTACTGCACACCTGATGAGAGGTTCTGGACAGAAAAGGACATTATAAATGGTAACTGCCCTGAATGTGGGAGACCTGTTGAGATGATTCACGAAGAAAACTATTTCTTTCTTATGTCCCGATACAGGGACAGGCTTATCAAATATATAGAAGACAATCCTTTTTATATATTGCCAGAGACAAGAAGAAACGAGGTCCTCGGTTTTCTCAGGGCAAAACCTCTCGAGGACCTCTGTATATCAAGACCAAGACAGAGACTGTCCTGGGGTATTCCCCTACCCTTTGACGAGGATTACGTAACCTATGTGTGGTTTGATGCCCTTGTGAATTATTATTCTGCAACGAGATATTTAGCACCTTCAGGAGACTGGTGGCCCGCAACCCATCACATTATTGGAAAGGACATACTCACAACACATGCCGTTTATTGGTCAACGATGCTCATGGCACTTGACATGCCCTTGCCTCAGAATATCTTTGCCCATGGCTGGTGGACCGTTGACGGTAAGAAGATGTCAAAATCTCTCGGAAATGTCGTTGATCCCAATGTAATGGCTGATAAATACGGAGTTGATGCCTTCCGATATTTTCTTTTCAGGGAGGTCTCTTTTGGTCTTGATGGCGATTTCTCAGAAGATGCCTTAGTTAGGAGAATCAACACAGACCTTGCGAATGACCTCGGGAATCTCTTGAACAGGTTCCTCACAATGGCAGTAAAGTACTTTGATGGAAATATCGAGATTCATGAATCCAGAGGGGCCTTTGAAGATGAATGTGACAATATAATTAAATATATAATATCTCAGGATGATACCTTCAGGTCACACTGGTCAAACCTTCGTTTTAACATTATACTTGAACATATATGGCGTTTAATAGGTTTGATGAATAATCATATAGCACAAAAAGAACCATGGAGGCTGGCAAAGGATAACATAGATGAACTTAAACTTGTTATGTTCCAGATCTGGAATGCGCTCCGCCTTACAGCGCTCTTACTTTATCCATTTATGCCTGAAACTGCTGAGAAGATATGGAGACAGATAGGACTGAGGTCACTTACCGAAGAGGCAAGGCAAAGCAGGCCGTTGATTTTGACTGCACAATTTCCTGAGATCTTTTACTGGAACTGGAAGCCCTCTTATGAAATAAGGGTCTCAAAGGGAGAGCATCTCTTCCCCCGCGTAGAGATAAGAGAAGAAAGACAAAAACCTGAGGAGAGCAAGGAGAGAAAAATGAAAGAAGGAGTGAAAGAACTGATAGCTATAGATGATTTTGCAAGGGTCGAACTGAGAGTGGGAAAGGTGGTAACGGCCGAGAGGATCGAGAAATCGGATAAGCTTTTAAAATTAAAGGTGGATATAGGGACAGAAGAGAGACAGATAGTTGCAGGCATTGGTAAGAGTTATGAACCTGAGTATTTAATGGGTAAAAAGGTCATTGTTGTAACAAACCTTAAGCCAGCAAGGCTTATGGGTGTAGAGTCGAGGGGGATGCTCCTCGCTGCAACAGGTGAGGACGGGCAGTGTTCTATTATCACAATTGACAGGGACATAAGAGAAGGTTCGAGGGTAAAATAAATACTAAAGGAGGGGTTATGACTTTCAGGGCTTCCTTTCATTTTGATATGCCATCCAAATGGGAAGAGGCGATAAAAGAGGGGCGAAAGACGATAGATGTAAGGATAAATATCGAGCCCTATGCCAATGTCAATAAAGGAGATATCATAAGATACAATTCAACAGAGGTTGTTGTGAAGAGGATTCATGCCTATCCTGGCATCTCGGACGTCCTCGCCTATGAAGACTTCAGAAGGATCGTGCCTGATTCCAGAGATGCAAAGGAGGCTCATAAGAAACTATTGGAGGAATTTTATCACGATGAACCTCCTCATGGACTGCTGGCGCTGGAGATAGAGGTCATTAAAAAGACAACCTGATATGAATAGTTTGAAGAAGATCAAGGACTGGCCTGAGAAAGAAAGACCGAGAGAAAGACTGATAAGATTCGGTGCTGAAAGCCTTTCCAATGCCCAGTTGCTCGCTATAATCCTCAGGACCGGTTCAGGGCAGAAGGGTGTTTTGGAACTCTCGATAGGACTCCTCGATAGATTCAAGACCTTAAAGGATATAGATAACGCCTCTGTCTCTGATCTGTTGTCAGTAAATGGCCTTGGTATTGCAAAGATAGCCCAGATAAAGGCAGCCTTCGAGTTGGGCAAGAGGCTGATGAGTGAGTCTGTAGAAAGCAGACCTATCTTTTCATCAGCCCAATCCGTATATTCTTACTTTGCGCCGAGGATGAAGAACCTAAAGAAGGAGGTTTTTTCCTGTCTCCTCCTCGATTCTAAGAACAGATTCATAAGGGAAATCAGGGTCTCTGAAGGTATCCTCAACAGATCCCTCATTCATCCGAGGGAGGCCTTCAGAGAGGCTATAAGGGAGGCAGCCCAGTCTGTCATATTTATCCATAATCATCCAAGTGGTGACCCTTCACCAAGCAAGGATGACATTACCGTTACCGAGAGACTTAAGAATGCAGGCGAGGTTATTGGTATAGATGTTCTGGATCATATAATAATCGGTGACGGAAGATTCGTGAGTCTAAAAGACCTTTTATGATAAAATAGCTACGCTAAATAACTACACCAAAGAAGGAGGTTTCCATGCCAGTTTATGAGTATAAGTGTGATAAGTGTGGAGAGACCTTTTCTCTGGTTATGGGTATCAAGGAGAAGGACAAGGCAAAGATAGAATGTCCGAAATGTGGAAGCGATAAGGTTAAACCTGTATATTCTACCTTTTTTGCTGTAACATCAAAAAAGTCTTAACCTTAGAGCGGAAGATAAAATAATCTAAACACTTGGGAAATAGCCAATTATGGGTGATGGGTAATAGGCTAAGGGTGAGGGAATAACCTTGACCTATACCACGAACCTAAGCTTAAAGGAGGAGAGATGATCAGGAGGGCCCTTATAAGTGTCTCTAACAAGAAAGGGATTGTTGAATTTGCAAAGGAGTTATCAGGCCTTGGAGTCGAGATACTCTCAACAGGAGGAACAGCAAAGGCCTTAAGGGATGCTGGTATCAATGTGATAGATGTCTCTGAATATACAGGTTTCCCTGAGATGTTGGAGGGAAGGCTCAAGACCCTTCATCCCAAGATCCACGGAGGGCTTCTGGCCCGTAGAAACAGGCCTGAAGATATGGAGGCCATAGAAAAACACGGCATCAAACCCATTGATATGGTCGTTGTCAATCTCTATCCTTTTGAGGAGACTATCTCAAAGGAAGGGGTTACTTTTGAAGAAGCTGTTGAGAATATAGATATTGGCGGTCCAACCATGTTAAGGGCAGCCTCAAAGAACTATCAGGATGTAGCAGTAATTGTTGACCCTGATGATTATAAGGGGATAATCGATGAGATGAAAGCAACAGGAGGAGAAATCAGAAAGGAGACAAAGCTTAATCTCGCCCGAAAGGTCTTTTCGCATACTGCCCGGTATGATACGCTCATTGCTGAATATCTGTCAGGGATAATAGACAAGGAAAGGACATTACCTGAATTCTTTACTACCTCAATGAAAAGGGTCGCTGTCCTGAGATATGGCGAAAATCCACAGCAGAAGGCAGCTATCTACAAGGAAAGGACCGATGGTCTATCCCTCGCAGATGCAAAGGTTCTTCAGGGTAAAGAGATGTCCTTTAACAACTATCTCGATGCTCACTCAGCACTGATGCTCGTTCTCGAATTTGATAAAAAGGCCTGCTCAGTAATAAAGCACAATAACCCCTGTGGAGTTGCCATTGGCGATTCTGCTGCCGATGCCTACAGAAAGGCAGTAAAGACAGACCCTGTATCTGCCTTTGGTGGTGTCGTTGCCTTTAATACTGAGGTTGATGCCGAGGCTGCAAGGGAGATGATAGACCTTTTCCTTGAGGTCGTTATAGCGCCTTCTTTCTCAATGAGCGCATGGGAGGTCTTTCAGAAAAAACCTAATGTTAGACTTTTGCAGATCGAAAACATAAAGAAACTGAAGGGTCAGAGACTGCATGGATGGGATATGAAGAGGATAGCAGGTGGTCTTCTCCTCCAGGACTGGGATTACTCTGATGAGGATGTTTCGACCCTTAAGGCAGTAACAAAAAGACAACCCACAGCAGATGAGTTAGATGCCCTTTCCTTTGCCTGGAAGGTTTGTAAACATGTAAAATCAAATGCCATTGTTTATGCCCATAAGGACAGGACTGTAGGCATAGGCATAGGCCAGACAAGCAGGGTCTATTCAGCGAAGATTGGTTCGATCCTTGCTCAGGAATCTACAAAGGGGACGGTTGCTGCCTCTGATGGATTCTTCCCCTTCCGTGATGGCATAGATATACTTGCAGAGATGGGTGTTACTGCTGTCATTCAGCCAGGCGGTTCTTTAAAGGATAAGGAGGTCATCGAGGCTGCTGATGAGCACAATATGGCAATGATCATAACAGGTGTAAGGCATTTCAGACATTGATAAAGGGTTTAGTGATGAGGTCTTTCAAGGAGATTAAGGCACATTACGATTTTAGAGAGGAGGATGAAAAAAGGCTCCTCTCTCTTAAAGACCTTATGACCGCAAAGGCTGAGAGTGCAATGGAAGCCCTCCATTCCTGGATCTTACAGACAAAGGATGCAGCTCGATACTTTACAGAAGAGACGATTAAGAATCATGTATTTGGAGAGCAGAAGAAGTGGTTTCTTGATCTCTTTTCTGGTAAGTATGACAGCCGATACTATGAGAGACTCATCGGTATTGGCCATAAGCATGTAAAGGCCATCGTTGATGCCCATTATATGAACCGTGCTGTCAATATAGTAAGAAATTTTTGCATATCCACTATAAATGAGAGCATAGATGATACCGAAGAAAGGACTAAAGCCATAATCTCGGTTGAAAAAATACTCGATATAAACCTGGATATAATAACATCCTCTTACATAGAGGAGGAAATCAGGACATACTCTCCGGCATATCGTGTAAAGAATGCCCTGATAAGTTTTTCAGAGCGTTTTTCACAGACGATGAACCTCATCCTTGTTCTTGCCCTTATAGGATTGACCATAGGTGTTATAGGTCTTTTCGTTTCTGATGTCCAGAAACTCTTTTCTGGAGAACTCGAAAGTGGCATAATTACGGCCCTCGGTTCCCTTCTTATCCTCTGGGTAGTTATAGAGCTAATGGACACAGAGATAGCCCACCTAAGAGGAGGAAAATTTCAGATTAGTGTCTTTATAGGCGTTGCCCTTGTGACAACGATAAGGGAGACAATGATAGCCACTTTGAAACATGAAAGACCTGAAACCATTTATTATCTTGTTGCTGCCGTTCTTGTCATAGGACTTGTTTACTGGCTTGTGAAAAGGACGGAGGAGAAAAAATGAAGGTTCTTGTTATAGGTGGAGGTGGGAGGGAACATGCCATTGTGTGGAAATTATCACAATCGAGGCACGTAGACAAGATTTACTGTATGCCGGGAAATGCCGGGATTGCAGAGATAGCTGAATGTATAGATGTGAACAATGACTTTGACGCACTCCTCGACTTTGTAAAATATGAATGGATCGATCTCACCATTGTCGGACCTGAGGCGCCCCTCTCTAAAGGGATTGTTGACATCTTCGAAAAGGAGGGCAGGAAGATAATAGGACCTAACAGGGAGGCGTCGAGGCTTGAAGCAAGCAAGGTCTTTGCAAAGGACTTCATGAGGAGGTATGGAATTCCAACGGCACAGTATAAGGTTTTTACATCCTATGTCCATGCTGAGGATTATGTCAGGTTTAAAGGTGCCCCAATTGTCGTAAAGGCCGATGGACTCGCAGCAGGCAAGGGCGTATTTGTTGCAAAGACGATTGATGAAGCAATTGATGCCCTCAGATTGATCATGAAGGAGAAGGCCTTTGGTGAAGCAGGAGAAAGGGTTGTTATCGAAGACTGTCTCGATGGCGAGGAGGCATCCTTTATGGCATTCTGTGACGGTAGGACCGTTATTCCCATGGTTAGTTCTCAGGATCATAAGAGGGTCTTTGACAATGATGAAGGTCCTAACACAGGCGGCATGGGAGCCTATAGCCCTGCGCCGGTCATAACAAAGGAAATCGAAGATATTGTTATGAAAAAGATAATGAATCCTGTTATGAAAGGAATGATGGCTGAAGGGATGAGGTATAAGGGTATCCTATATGCAGGGCTTATGATAAAAGATGGACTTCCCTATGTGCTTGAATTCAACTGCCGTTTTGGTGACCCTGAGACACAACCTGTACTTACGAGACTTCAAACAGACCTCGTAGATATATCTTTTGCAATCCTCGAAGAAAGGCTCTCTGAAATAGAGATAAAATGGCGCCCTGACGCATCCGTCTGCGTTGTCCTTGCCTCGAGGGGTTATCCTGGTAAATATGATAAGGGTAAGATCATTAAAGGGCTTGATAAATTTAAAGACACAAAGGACCTGTTTATCTTTCATGCAGGGACCGCTTATAACAATGGTGATGTTATAACAGCCGGTGGGAGGGTCCTCGGTGTTACCGCCCTCGGAAAGGATATAGCAGAGGCAAGAGAAAGGGCCTATAAAGCCATAAGAGATATTCATTTTGAGGGAATGCATTTCAGGAAAGACATAGCCTTAAAGGCATTAAAAAGAAGACCATGAACGTTCACCTCGACTGTTTTCCCTGTTTTTTAAGGCAGGTCATAATTGCTCTCAGATACGGGACAAAAGATAAGGACCTTCAGGAACTGATATTAAAGGCAGTCCTTAATGATGTGAAGTTAACCGATACAAACAGGGCACCGGCCTACACAACGACATTTATTCATAGAAGGATAAGGGCTATGCTCGGCTCAGACCCTTTCAAGGATATAAAGTCAGAATATAACAGGATTGCACTCGGATTATATCCTTCGTTGAAAAGGATAGTCAATGAAAGCACTGACCCACTTTATACCGCATCACGTCTCGCAATAGCAGGCAATATAATAGACTTCGGTATATTTACAAGCGTTGACATTGAGGCATCGATAGAGAGGGCTCTTAATAATCCTTTATCTATCGATGATTACACAGCCCTCAAATTGGCTATTGAAAAGGGTAAGAAGATCCTTTATCTCCTCGATAACGCTGGCGAGATTATCTTTGATAGGGTTCTTATCGAGACACTTGTATCCTTAGGGACTCAGGTGACGGCCGTTGTCAAGGGCTCTCCTGTAATAAATGACTGCACCATTGATGACGCCATCGAGGCAGGACTCAACAGTGTATGCGAGGTAATAGACAATGGCTCCGATGGTGTTGGCACCATCCTCGAATTAACCTCTTCTGACTTTAGAAGATACTTCGAGAGGGCAGACCTCATCATAAGCAAGGGACAGGGGAATTATGAGACCCTTCATGAGGTTAAAAGAGACAAAACTATATTCTATCTCTTTCAGTCTAAGTGTGAAGTTGTTTCGAAGGAAGTCGGTCTGTCTCTCGGTTCTATGATCCTCTCAAAATCTTAAATTTAATTTAAATGCAGCCCGCTAATCTCTTCTACCTGTTCTTCTACCTCTAAAGCCGCCCCTCTCGCCTCTGCCGCCTCTCTCTCTCTTCTCCTGGGGCTTTGCCTCACTGACAACGATATTACGTTCCATGAAGCTTGCACCATTCAGCATAGATATGGCTTTTTCTGCCTCTGAATCCGTGCCCATCTCAATAAAGCCAAATCCTCTGGACCTGCCTGTCGCTGCGTCCGTTATCAGTTTTGTTGATACCACCTCTCCTGCCTGCGAGAAGAGTTCCCTCAGGTCATCTTCTGAAGCCCTGAAGGAGATGTTGCCCACGTAAAGTCTCTTACTCATCCTTCCTCCTGTCTAACAGTACAGCAGAACATTAATGCAGTAGAGCAGTAGTCATAAATTTTTTATACTCATGTCCTGCCGACCTGTTGCTCCGCTGCTCCCTGCTTCAATTATAGTGCCTGTAAAGAATTTTTTTGTCAAGACCTGTGGCATATAAAAAAGGGGTTGTTTTTTTTAAAAGTTTGTGTTATTGTATAAACAAGTTTCCGGTGGCGATGCCGGAGGGGATCACCCGTTCCCATTCCGAACACGGAAGTTAAGCCCTCCAGGGCCGATGATACTATGACCGCGAGGTCATGGGAAAGTAGGTCGCCGCCGGATTAATTTTTTAAACAAGAGAAGTTTTTAAACCTTCAATTAGCCTTTCAATATCATCTTCCGTATGTGAGGCAGTTACTGTAATTCTCAATCTCGGCATTTTCACGGTAGGCGGTCTTATGGCAGGCACATAAACTCCCTTTTCCTCAAGGCACCTCGATAAAAACAGAACCTTATCTATATCGTCAAATATCAGTGGGATTATGGGCGTTTCACTTTCTTTTAGATTAAAGCCAAGACCTGATAAGCCCTTTATAAGTCTTTCCCTATTTGACCAGAGCCTTTTGATAGGCCTTTGGTCTTTTTCTAAGATCTCGAGTGCCTTAAGTGATGATGCTGCAATGGAGGCTGGCAGGGCTGTTGAAAATATAAAGGTGCGAGCATTGTTCCTCAACCAATCTATTACATCTGAAGAACCGGCAATAAAGGCACCGAAGGAGCCGAGTGCCTTCGAAAATGTCCCCATCTGTATTATCCATTTCTCATTGCCGATACCAAAATGCCTGAGCGCACCCTTTCCATCTCCTATGACACCTGTGCCATGGGCATCGTCTATATACAGCAACGCCCTTATCTTATTACCTTCGGAATTCAGCTCACAACATATATTATAGATTTTCTTAAGGGGAGCTATGTCTCCGTCCATGCTGAATACTGAATCTGTTACTATTAAAATCTTCCCACTTGTCAGCCGGCTTTTTTTCGAGATGATCTCTTTTATGTGGTCTGCGTCCCGATGTCTGTATATGATTATTTCTGCCTTACTCAATCTGCAACCATCTATTATGCTTGCATGGTTTAATTCGTCACTCAATATGAGATCATCCTTTCCAGCAATGGCAGGTATAACCCCTGTGTTTGCAGCATATCCTGAATTAAAAAGAAGGGAATCCTCTGCTCCTTTGAATAGTGCTATCTTTTCCTCAAGTCTTCTGTGAAGGATGGTTCCACCTGAGAGGAGTCTTGAGGCACCGCTGCCTGAACCGTACTCCTTTAGAGCATCCAACCCTGCCAGCATGACATCTTGATTATTTGAAAGGCCCAGATAATCATTGGAGGCAAAGTTAATAAACTCCTTCTCTCCCAGCATTATCCTGCTACCCTGCGGAGACCTACGATCTCTGATCGTCCTGAATAGATTCCTCTCTTTCAAGGAAGAGATTTTCTTATTAAACATAACTTAACCCAAACGTTACAAAATTAGCCTATTATTTGGTTTTTGAGGCATCCAGCCTCCGAATTTGCGTAACATTTATTATTTAATATATTATCATGACATCATTAAAAATTTTAATTTTAGAATCCTTGACAAGGCCTTTTAACCTGTGATAATCTGCTATGGCTTTTAAAAACCAGGCGGGAAGGGGTTAAAAAATGCTTGAACTTAACAAATGGTTTTTCGTATTACTTATTAACTTCCTTATCCTTCTTTATATCCTGAACATTGTTCTCTTCAAACCGATCCTGAAGATTCTCAAAGAAAGAGAGACCTCGATAAAGGACCATCTCAATGCAGCAAAGGAAATGGAACAGAAAAGGGAAGAGGCTATAGCGAGGATGAATCAGGAACTACTGGAAGCGCGGATCAAAGCCAAAGAGATATTCGAGGGGATAAGAAAGGAAGGACTGGAGAAACAGAGAGTCTTAATCGAAGATGCAAATAAACAGGCCCTTGAATTGATTGGGAAGGCAAAGGAAGAGATAAAGGTCGAGGCAGAGAAGGCACGGCAGAAGTTAAGGGCAGATGTGGACAGATTCTCTGATGAGATTGTAAGAAAGCTGGTGGGCGTATGAAGGATTCAGGTTTCATAAATAGATCGGGAATCAGAAAGATATCTACTTTTCTTTTCATCTTCAGCCTTGCCTTTGTATCTTTAGCATTCGGTGCTGAAGAGGCAACCCACGGTGCTGAATGGAAGGAATGGTTGTGGAAGATTCTCAATTTTGCGATACTCGTCTTCATACTTGTAAAGTTTCTTGGCAAACCTTTTAAAAATTTCCTTAAACAGAGAACAGAATTAATCGAAAAGACCTTGAAGGAGGCAAGAGAGGCTAAGGAACTTGCTGCAAGGGCGCTCGCTGAGGTAGAGGATAGATTGAAATCAAAGGATAAGGAGATTCAGGATATAATATCTATTTCTGAACGTTCTGCAAGGGTTGAACATGATCAGTTGATAAAGCAGGGCGAGGAGATGAGGGAAAAGGTCATCGCCCAGGCTAAGAGTAATATTGATTATGAGCTCAAGGCAGC